>NZ_JBEXNT010000011.1:113483-120424 GCF_040611255.1 Kitasatospora sp. NPDC002965
GCCCCGGCGGTTTCAACCGTGACCGTGACGACCGTGGCGGCTTCAACCGCGACCGTGACGACCGCGGCGCCCGTTCCTTCGGCGACCGCCCGGCCCGCTCCTTCGGTGACCGTCCGGCCTTCGGCCGTGACGAGCGCGGTGGCAGCGCCGGCGGCGGCAGCAGCCGTCCGTTCTCCCGCCGTGACGACCACCGCTCCGGTGGCCGCCCGCAGGCCGGTGGCGGTTTCAACCGCGACCGTGACGACCGCGGTGGCCGCCCCGGTGGCCCCAGCTCGGGCGGTTTCAACCGCGACGACCGCAAGCCGCGCTGGAAGAACTGACGCCGCAGGCGTCCCGGCCCTCCGGCGAGGCCGCGGGGCGCGGTGACTGAGCGTTGACGACGGGCCCGTTCCACTTCGGTGGAGCGGGCCCGTCGGCGTTCCCGCCCGCCGGAAGGGGCGGGCGGCGTCCGGGCGGGCCGGGCACGTTGTTCTGGTGCTGAGAATAACCAGTGGCGCCGGCCGGCCGGCGTCCCCTACCGTCGCGGGCATGAGCAGCAGAATGCGCAACGTGGCGGCGGAGAACGAGGGGATCGTCGAGCGGGGGAGCTACCGGGCGCCCGGGGGCGAGCTCGTGGACCTGACCGGGTCGTTGGCGGCGGCCCGCGCCGGGACGGTGTCGTACGCCCCGGCGGAGCTGGACGGGCTGGTGTCGGCGGGCGGCCCGGGGCCGGTGGCGCGGCCCGAGGCCGTCGAGGTCACCGCCGAGGGCAGCATCGGGGCGGCCCGGCGGCTGGTCGAGGCGGGCGCGGGCCCCGTCGGGGTGCTCAACTTCGCCTCCGCGCGGAACCCGGGCGGCGGTTACCTGCGGGGCGCCCGCGCCCAGGAGGAGGACCTCTGCCGCAGCGCCCTGCTGTACACCTGCCTGTTGGAGGCGCCGGACTACTACGAGGCGCACCGGGCCTCCCGCGACCTCAGGTACAGCCACCGGGTGATCGTCTCGCCCGAGGTGCCGGTGATCCGCGGCGGGGGCGGCGAGCTGCTGGCCCGGCCGTACCCGGTCACCTTCCTCACCTCGCCGGCACCGAACGCCGGTCAGCTGGCGCTGCGTTCGGACGCCGGGGACACCGAGACGGAGACGGCCGGCCCGGCCGTGGACGCGGGTGCGACCGCGGACGTCCGGGGCGTGCTCGCCGAGCGGGCCGAGCGGGTGCTCGCCGCGGCGGCGCGGCACGGGATACGCGGGCTGGTGCTGGGGGCGTGGGGCTGTGGGGTGTTCCGCAACGACCCGGCCCAGGTGGCGGAGGCCTTCGAGGGGGCGCTGTCCCGGTACGGGGCCGCCTTCGACCGGGTGGTGTTCGCGGTCTGGGACCGGACGCCGGTGTCGCCGAACCGGGACGCCTTCGAGGCCCGGTTCGGGGGCTGACAGCCCCCGCGCGGGCTCAGCCCCTGGAGGCCGACGGCCTGGTGACGACCGCCGACGCGACGGCCGAGGCGGCGGCGACCACGCCGGTGACGGCGAGGACGGACGGCCAGGCGCCGATCCGCTTCGCCAGCGGGTGCGAGCCGCCGAACGCGACCACGTACAGCCCGGTCAGCGCGGCAGCGGTGGCCGCACCCGAACGCCGGTGCCACTGCGCGGCCGCGCCGGCGCCCGCCACCGCCAGGACGGCCCCGCCGAGTTGGCGGTTGCCGGTCCACCGGGCGACGCCGTAGCCGCCGACCAGACCGCTCGCCGCGGTCAGCGCGGCGGGCACGGTGGCCGTGAGCGCGTTCGGGATCCTCGCCATGGTCGACTCCACTCCTCAGCAGACTCCTCGGACCTCCGACCATAGCCCGCCCGCGGCGCGCGTCCTCGTGCGGGCCGCGCCGCCGCCCGTCCGGCGAAATCCCCCGCGCGGCCCGGTCGCCGTGCCCCGTACTCACCCGGGTGACCGCGGTGCCGCTCGGTACCTCCGCCTCCGCGCCGGTGCAGGTGGGCACCGTCGTCCTCGTCCTGGCCACCGCGTTCACCTGGGAACACCGGGCTGTCGTAGCCCGGTGAGAGACTCCCCCCGTGACTGACCACGTGATCACCGACGGCCTCTACCGGATCCGGAACGTCGCCGCCGGCCTGCTGCTGGAGATCGCCGACGGCAGCCGCCGCAGCGGCGCCAAGGCGGTGCTCGGTGCGGAGGACGGCTCGGACGCGCAGCTCTGGCGGCTGAGCGCCGTCCACCCCGGTGGTGCGCTGTTCCACGTCGAGAACGTCGCCGGCGGCAAGCGGCTCGACGTCACCGGAGCCTCGCCGGAGAACGGCGTCCCGGTCCAGCAGTGGTCCGCCAACGCCTTCGGCGCCCAGGAATGGCTGGTCGAGCACCACCTCGACGACCCCGGCACGTACACGCTCACCAGCTTCGTCAGCGGCAAGGCCCTCACCGCCCCGGACGGTCCGGTCACCGAGCCGCCCGCCCCCGTCCACCAGTGGGAGGACACCGACTCGCCGGCCCAGTGGTGGCGGCTGGAACGGCAGTAGCGGCCCGTCGACGGTCAGCCGAGGACGAACCCCGCGTGCTTGAACACCGACCGGTCGTGCCAGCCCAGGAAGTCGTGCGCGCGCGCCGAGAGCGGGCGGTCGGGGCGCGCCACCGGGAGGTCGCCCAGGGCCAGGACGGCCCGGCCCGCGGGTGAGTCCGTCCGGTAGTGGGGGGAGACACGGACGGTGCGGTCCTCCGTCACCCCGAGCACGCCGAAGTCGAACAGCGCGTGGTGCAGGGAGCAGAGCGCGAGCGCGTTGTCGACGACGTCGGGGCCGCCCTGGCTGTGCCACTGGACGTGCGCCGCCTCGATGCCCACGGCGGCGCGGCCGAGCCGGCCGTCGTACCCGCAGATCGCACAGGCGTGGTCGAACGCCCGCAGCACGTCGGCGGCGAAGCCGGCGGCCCGGACCCGGCGCCGGGTGATCCGGTACGCCGTCCCGCCCGCCGTCCCGTCCCCCGTCCCGCCCGCCGCGGGGAGCTCCAGGTCGGCGACGTCCAGCTCGGGCAGGGCGACGTCGGCCTGTTCGCAGATCGCCGCCTCCAGGGTGGGCGTGAAGTGCCGGTCCAGCAGCAGCCGGACGGCGACCGCGAGGGCCGACGGGTCCTCGGTGAGCAGCCGTTCGACCTCCGGCCGCAGCCGGCCCACCGCGTCGACCCGGCGCAGTGCGGCGCCGCTGTCCCGGACGTCCTTGGCGTCGAGCGGCCGCCCGGCGCCGTCCCGCAGGGTCCAGAGGCTCCGCTCCAGGTGGACGAACGGCATCGCCGCCCGCTGGGCGGCCGTGTTGCGGCCCACGGCGGGCCCGTAGTCGTTGATCAGCCGGCTGACCGGCTGCTCGGCCTCCGCGTACGGCACCTCGCTGGTGCCGAGACGGGCGTGGCGGCCGAGCAGCCAGAGCAGCAGCAGCGGCTTGTGCGGCGCGCGGACGCCGTTGCTCTGCGCCTGCCGGATCCCGGCCAGCCCGGCGAGCAGTTCGCCACGCCTCATGCCCCGTTCTCCCCCCGCTCCGCCGCCTCCCGCGTTCCCGTCACTCCGACAGGTTGGCCCGGAGGGCGTCGAGGTCCTCGTCCGTCGCGCCGTGGGCGTGCAGGTAGGCGGTGACGGAACCGTGGTGGGCACGGATCCAGTCGAAGGAGGAGGTGAGGAGCTCCTCGGAGATGGGCCGGGAGATGCGCTCGGTACCGGTCTCGTCGATGTAGGGCGTGGGCCCGTCGAGGAGGCCGAGTCCGGTGTTGGAGCGCAGGAAGTCGGCGAGGATCTCGGCCTCGGAGGCGCCCAGCAGCTCCTGGACGACGGCGATGGTGAGCCCGGTGCGGTCCTTGCCGACGGCGCAGTGGACGACGGCCGCCAGGGTGCCGGGGGTGCCGAGCCGGCGGATCGCGGCGACCAGCGAAGGACCGGCGGTCGCGGCCATGAACGGGTAGAGCTCCGCCTGGCCCTCCGGCCAGGGCCGGTCGGTGTCCTCGCGGTTGGCGGGCAGGGTGGGGAGGCTGAGCGTCTCGTGGTCGAGACCGTGCCGAAGGTCCGGCCAGACGTCCAGCTCGAACGGGCTGCGCAGGTCGATCACGGTCCGCAGCCCGAGCGCCTTGAGCCGCTGGGCGCCCTCGGGCGCGAGGGTGTGGAACGAACCGGAGCGGAAGAGCACGCCGCGCCGGAGCGAGCCGACGCCTCCGGCGTCGCGGAAGTTGCGCACCCCGGGGATGTCGATGAAGGCGGACGGCAGGTCGGGTTCACGGTCCGGCAGGTCGTCGGTCATGGCCCTTACCGTACGGGCGCGGGCGCCGCCGGGGGAAGGAATCGGGACACTGCGATCACGCTTGACTTGAAGTCGGCTTCAATTCCTAGGGTCGGTGCCGAGGAACCGGCCCGGCGCGGAGTCGTCGCAGCCGGGCGGAACAGAGGACAGGGAGCCGGTCGTGGAGTACTCGCACAGCGACGCCGAGTTGATCAAGCAGCCCATCGGGTACTGGAGCTGGGCGGCCTACAAGGCCGTCGTCACCCGCACCCGTGGCGCGCTGGAGGAGATCGGCACCACCCAGCCGCAGTGGTGGGTGCTGGCCCAGGTGGCCCGCGCCGGTGCGCCCCTGACGCGGGAGGACGTCTCCCGGGTCCTGCGCGAGTACCTGGACACCGGGCCGGAGGCCCTGGCCGCGGAGATCGACACCACCGTCACGCAGGGCTGGATCGTGGAGGAGGCGGGGGGCCGCCTCACCCTCACCTCCGACGGCCGGGCGTTCTTCGACAAGGCGGCCGGCCTCCAGGACGACCTCTGGGCGGAGCGCCACGCGGACATCACCGACGAGGAGTACCTGACCACCCTCAAGGTCCTCCAGCGCTTCATCCACAACACCGGTGGCCGGGCCTGGCACCACTGAGCCGCCGGGGCCCCGCCGGGAGGGATCCCCGCCGGGGCCCCGGCCACTGCCGTCATCACCGCCCGCCGGACACGTCCAGGAACGCCCCCGTGGTGTACGAGGAGGCCGGCGACAGCAGGAACAGGATCGCCTCGGCGACCTCCTCCACCTCCCCGCCCCGACGCATCGGCAGGCCCGGCGCGACCCGGTCGACCCGGCCGGGCTCGCCGCCCAGCGCGTGGATCCCGGTGTGGATCAGCCCCGGGCGGACGGCGTTGACCCGGATGCCCTCGGCCGCGACCTCCAGGGACAGGCCGCGGGTCATCGTGTCGACGGCGGCCTTCGCGGCCGCGTAGTCCACGTACTCGTTGGGCGAGCCGAGCCGGGCGGCGGCGGAGGAGACGTTGACGATCGCGCCGCCCCGCCCGCCGTGCCGGGTGGACATCCGGCGGACCGCCTGCGCGGCGCAGAGGAACGGACCGGTGATGTTGGCGGCCCAGATCCGGTTGAGGCGCTCCTCGTCGATGTCCTCCAGCCGGCCCTGCTTCTCCAGCGTCCCGGCGTTGTTCACCAGCGCGGTGAGCGGACCGAGTTCGGCGTCGACGGTGGCGAACAGCCGCTCCACCTCGGCGCTGCGGGTGACATCGGCCCGGACGGCGAGCGCGGTGCCGCCCCCGGCCCGGATCTCCTCCACCACGGCGGCGGCGGAGGCTTCGTCGGTCCGGTAGTTGACGCAGACGCGGTAGCCGCGGCGGCCGGCCAGCCGAGCGGTGGCGGCTCCGATGCCGCGCCCGGCACCCGTGATCAGGACCACGTCGGGGCGGTCGGTCTGCTCGGAAGCGGCAGCGGAATCGGTGGCGGTCGACATGCTCCGCACCCTACTCTTCTCCGCTTCGCCGCCGGCGTCGCCACCGCCGCCCTCGCGGTCCTCGGCGCGCCGAACTCGGCTGCGGAGCAGCGGGCTTGAGCGGCAGTCCCGGGGCCCACCCGCGACCTCGCGCGGCCCCGGGGGCGGCCCCGTCCCGAAGACCGGGGGCGGCCCCACGGGAGGTCAGGTCCGCGGCGGGTCCACCGCCCGCGGCCCGTCGCGGTGGACGCCGCCGCCCGGAAATCGCTCGCCCGGCGCGGCCCCGCCGGGTGACACTGCCAACCGAGATCCGACGAAGGGAAGCCCATGCCCGCCACCGCCCCCGGCGCCGTCCTGCTGTCCGGCATCGTCGGCTCGACCGCGTACGGGCTGGCCCACGCCGGCTCCGACATCGACCGCCTCGGCCTCTTCGCCGCCCCGACCGAGGGCTTCCACGGCCTGCACCACCCCGCCGAGTCACAGGTCACCACCGCGCCCGACCGCACCCTGCACGAGGCCGCCAAGTGGTGCCGCCTCGCGCTGAGCTGCAACCCCACCGCCACCGAACTCGTCTGGCTGCCCGAGGACCTGTACGAGGTCCGCACCCCGCTCGGCGACGAGCTGATGGCGATACGCCGGTCGTTCCTGAGCGCCCGCGCCGTCCGCAACGCCTACCTCGGCTACGCCACCCAGCAGTTCAGGAAGCTCCTGACCCGGGACACCACCGAGGCGACGACCAGGGCCCGGGCCGCCAAGCACGCCCGCCACCTGGTCCGCCTGCTGGAACAGGCCGTCCACCTCCACGAGACCGGCCACAACCTGGTCCGCCTTCCCGACCCGGGCCGCGTCCGTGAGCTCGGCGAACGCATCGCCGACGAGCCCGCCGTCGCCGAACGCCTCCTCGCCACCGCCGAGGAGCGCCTGGACCGGCCCGGCGTCCTCCCCGACCGCCCCGACGAGCGCCCCGCCGAGGCCTGGCTCCACCGCGTCCGCGCCGCCCACTACACCCCGGCGGCCACCCCCGCCCCCTGAACCCGGCGCGCCCGCGCAATCCACTGGCGAAGCCCCTCCCCGTACCGGGTAGGATCGCCGTGGTTCGCTCCACCCGGCGCGGACCACGGGGCGCTAGCTCAATTGGCAGAGCTGCGGACTTTTAATCCGTAGGTTCAGGGTTCGAGCCCCTGGCGCCCCACCGCAGGAAGCCCGGACGTGAAGAGGCCCGGGCCGGACGATGTCCGGCCCGGG
>NZ_JBEXNT010000012.1:0-114045 GCF_040611255.1 Kitasatospora sp. NPDC002965
GGCCCGCTCGGCGGCGGCCCGTTCCGCCGCCGCCCGCTCGGCGGCTGCCTGTTCCGCCGCGGCCCGCTCCGCGGCCTCCCGTTCCGCCGCGGCCTTCTCGGCAGCGGCGCGGGCGGCGGCCTCGGCCTCCCGGGCGGCGATCGCCTCCAGTGCCTCGCGCCGTTGCCGCTCCATCTCGACGGTGGTGTGCCGGGCGGCGGCCAGGTCGGCGAGCAGTTGCTCCCGCCGCAGTCCTACCGCGACGACCTGCTCCTGCTGCGCCGTCAGCCTGGCCTCGGCCCGCTCCCGGGCCGCGCCGACCTCAGCTGCGGCCCGGGCGGCGGTCTCGGTGGCGACCCGCGCGGCGCTGGACGCCCGGCCGGCGGCGTCCGCCGTCGAGACCGCCGCGTCGAGGATCTGCCGGGTCCGGTCGCTGGCGACACCGACCACGGCGGCCTGGTCCCCCGCCTCGCGCGGCCCCCGGGCGCCGAGGAGCGCGTTGACGGCGGAGAGCTCGGCGCTGGTGCCCTGCCGGTACGTTTCGGCGGCCAACTGGGCGGCGCTCTCGGCGGCCTCGACCCGATCGGCCTCGGCCGCCGCGGCCCGGTCGCCGGCGGCGGACTCCTCGACGCGGGCGCGGGTGAGGCCGAGCTGCGCGCCGTTGTAGGCCTCGACGGCCTGCTCTGCGGTGCGGCCGGCCTGGTCGAGTTCGCCCTTGGCCGCGGTGAGGCCGGCCTCGATGGCGGCGACCGAGCCGGCCCGGCGCTCGGCCTCGGCCCGGGACTCGTCGATCTCCTGGGCCGACGGGTACGCCCCCTCCCCCGGCCCGGCTGCTGCGGGGGCGGCAGCGCCCGGTTCGGCGGGGGTGCTGGCGCCCGGTTCGGCGGAGGTGGCCGGCTCGGCGGGGGCCGCGGGGGCGGCCGTCGCGGCGGGAAGCAGACCGAGCAGGGCGGTGAGGGCAATCAGGAGGGTCGGCAGGATTCTGCGCGCCACGGGTCACCCCTTCGAACGGTCACGAGGGAGGACGGCCCGCCGTACCCGGCGGCGACGGAACCGCGCCCGTTCGGCGAAGATCCGGCACCGTCCCGGCGACGGCCCGACGGCCGGGTGACCCGACGGCCGGGCGGCCCGACGACCCCGTCCGCCGATGACGGCCGGACGAACCATCCCATTGCGTGACAAGACGGTCACTGACCGCCATGTTCTCAAGCCGGGCGGCTTTCACACCTGAAGCCCGCACCCGCCGGCCGGGTGACTATCGGATGATCCGACCGGATATCGGCCTCGACCAGGTGGCCTCGGACCTGCTCCAACGCAAGGTACACGCACTACCGGCGGATCCGTGGCGTGTGCGTCCGCAACCGGCGCGGGCGGTCGGGCCGGGGCTCCAGACCGGTCGGACGGGCCGCGTACGTCCGGCTGCGGCCGGCCCGGACGGTGCGCCGGCGCTGCCGCGCGCCGCCCTCCCGGCCCGGCGGGTCCGCCGGAGCGCCGTACCCGCCGAACCCGCCGGCCCCCCGGCCTCCGGCCCCGTGCTCCGCCGCGCCCGCCGCCGAGCGACGGTCGGCCAGCCGGGCGGACCGGCGGGCCAGTGCCCGGGCGGTGTGCGCGTCGAGGTGGGCGCTGGCCCGGGCGGCCATCCGCTCGGCCACCCGGTGCGCGGCGGGATGGTTGGCCGGCACCTTGTCGGGGGCGCCCGCGATCAGGTCGAAAAGCCAGGTGCGGGCGATGTCCGCACGCCGGTGCAGTCGGCGCTCGCGCCGGAGCGCACGCGCCCGTCGGCGCGGGCGCGTGGCGTAGCGCCAGCGCGCCCAAGGACTGCTCGGCCGCCCCAGCCGGATCGCACCGATCCAGGAGAGGCCCGGCACCATGATCCCGAGCAGACCGGTCCACACCTTGCCCTTGAGGAGGGTCACGATCGAGGCCAGCGCGTTGATCGAGATCACGGTGACCAGCCCCCACCTGGTCTCCTCGCCGGGGACCACACCCAGCGGCACGTACCCGATGAGCAGCAGGCCGGTGAAGAGGATCCCGAAGATCACCGCGTCCACCGACTTGCGGCCCTGCTCGCTCCAGTACACGTCGTCGAGGTGCAGGATCAGCGCGAACTCGTCCAGCACCAGTCCGCAGCCGATGCCGAAGAGCAGCCCGAAGACGTCGATCCACGGGTGCCCGCCGTAGGTGGCGAACACCCCGATCCCCCCGGCCAGCAGGAAGCCGAGACCGAACACCATGTGGTGGATGTGGAGCCCACCGGGGGTCACGTTGCCGGGCCACCAGCGCACCTGGGCCCTGATCATCCGCACGCTGAACCGGATGAAGACGAAGGACGTGATGAACCCGACCAGCAGCAGGAGCAGCGGTTGCTTGTGCGTGGCGACGATGTGGTCGCGGTAGCCGTCCAGCAGTGTGGTCATGCGTCTTACCTTCGTTCCTGGTACTGCGTCCGCTCTGCCACGACATGGCCCGGGGGCCAACGGCGTCCGAACCCGTGCCCGTAGGGGCGTCAGAAGCCCCGCGTGCGCTTGGCCGCCCGCCGGGGGACGACCGGGGCCAGCGACGGCCGCTCGACACCGACCGGCAGCTTCATGAAGAGACGGGCGATCTCACCGCCCAGGTTCACCCCGATCGCCAGCGCCAGGGCGATCGCGGCGGCCCGGGTGATCTGGACCAGACCCCCGCTCGCGTGCCCCTGGGCGAAGGAGAGCATGCCGAGGTAGAGCGCCGAGCCGGGCATCAGCGGCCCGATCGCGGCGGTCACGTACGGCAGCGCGGAGCCGTTGCGGTAGCGGGCCATCAGCTGCCCGAAGAGGCCGACCAGGCCGGCCGCCACGCCGGTCGCGACGATCGGCGAGATGGCGGCGTTGTAGACCAGCACGCCGTAGCTGGCCCAGCCGATGCCGCTGTTCAGGGTGACCAGGGCGAGCGAGCGGCGGTCGGTCTGCAGCAGCATCGCGAAGGCCAGCGTCAGCACCAGCGCGGCGATCATCTGGACCGGCGGGTAGTTGACCCCGACCAGCGACTCGTCCGGCCGGAGCTTGGCCTGGAACCCGACCCCGAGGTACAGGATCAGCATCACGCCGATGACGATGCCCGCCACCAGGTAGATCACCTCCAGCAGCCGGGCCGCTGCGGTGATGTAGAAGCCGGTCAGACCGTCCTGGACGGCGGCGACCAGGGCCCGGCCGGGCAGCAGGGCGAACAGCCCACCGGTGATCACCACGGATCCCCGCAGGCCCAGGTCGTTGAAGGAGAGGATGAGGCCGGAGGCGGCGGCCGGCATCGCGGCCAGCACGAACTGGTAGAACTCCGGCAGCCCGCGGCGGGCGATCGTCGAGGCCATCCGGTCGCCCAGCACGGCGGCGACGAAGGCGCTGATGAAGACCAGCCAGGCCTTGTCGTCGATCCGCCCGCCGACCAGGAAGGTCGCCGCGCCGGCCAGCAGACCGGTGTTCAGCGCGAGCAGCCAGGCCGGGTACGGGTGCCGGTTGCGGCGGATCAGCGCCAGCCTGCGGTACGCGTCGTTGACGCTCACCTTCTCGGCGGTGATGTCGGCGACCAGCTCGTACACCGCGTTGAGCCGGGTGTAGTCGGAGGTCCGGCGGCGGACCACGCGGTCGGCGGTGATCGGCGGCTCGACCAGCGACGGCTGGTGCGAGATGCCGATCAGGGTGAAGGTGACCTGCGGCTCGCAGCGGTCCAGCCGGTAGGCGTGCGCGATGCCGAGCATGGCCGCCTCGACGTCCTCGGCGGCCTCGCCGCTGGCGAGCAGCAGCTCGCCGATACGGAGCGTCAGGTCGAGGATGCGGGGGACGTTGCGGCCGGCGGAGGGGTGCAGCTCGCGGGCGGTCCGCTCGAAGGACGGGCGCTCGGACATCGGGATGCGCAGCAGGGTGCGCATCCGGTCCGGCCAGGGTGCCTCGCCGGGAGCGCCGGGCATGAGCGCGGGGACGGCGACGCCGGTGGGCGGCGTGTAGCCGGCGGCGCGCCACTCCTCGGGGGTGAGGGTGTCCTCGGCACCCGGACGCCGGCGGTACGCCGCGGCCCGCGGCTGGTCCGGCCCGGGGAGGGGCTCGGGTCCGGGCTCCGGCTCGGGAAGGGGCTCCGGTGCGGGCTCCGGCTCGGGCGTCAGCAGGCCCTTGGTCTCGGGGGCCGGCAGGAGGAACGGCACCAGCACGGTGTGCTCGGCGACGGGAGCGGGGTGACCGAGCAGTCCTTCCGTGGGCGGCGCCTCCGACGGGTGGACCGGCTGCGCCCCGGGCGCCGGGCGGGCCTGCCGCTGCGGCCGGGCCGCTCGGCCGCCCCTGGCCCTCTTGCCGCCACCCGACCGGCCCCGCTTAGGCACTTCCACTCCTTGCCGCCCCTGACGGCGCCGGGCCACCCCGGGCCGCCGTTCGATCTCCGGATACACCTTGCCTGATCGAACTGCCGGACGCACATGTACGCGGCGGCGAGCACGGCCCCGCCCGGGCTCCTCCCCGGCGGGGGGGGGGCGGGGGGGGGGGGGGGGGGGGGGGGGGGGGGGGCGGGGGGGGGGGGGGGGCGCGGCGGGGCGGGGGGGGCGCCGGGGGGGGGGGGGGCCCCCCGCCCCCCCCCGGCGGGGCGTGCTCGGCGGCCCCGGCCTGCGCGGCGGACGGCACCGGCTCGGCGGACGGCCGGGACCGGCGGGCGCGGAGCAGTTCGACGGCCACGGGGACGACCGAGAACAGCACGATGCCGATCAGGATCGCCTCGATGTGCTCCCGGACGAACGGGATCTGCCCGAGGAAGTACCCGAGCACGGTGACGCCGCCGCCCCAGAGCACGCCGCCGATGACGTTGAAGAGGACGAAGGTGCGGTAGTTCATCCTGCTCACCCCGGCGACGATCGGGGTGAAGGTCCGGACGATCGGCACGAAGCGGGCCAGCACGATCGCCTTGGGCCCGTGCCGGTCGAAGAAGGCCGCCGCCTTCTCCACGTTCTCCTGCTTGAACAGCCGCGAGTCGGGGCGCCGGAACAGGCTCGGTCCGACCTTCCGGCCGAACAGGTAGCCGACCTGGTCCCCCGCCACCGCGGCGACCACGATCAGCGAGCAGACCAGCCAGAGCGGCTGCTGCAGGTAGGTGTCGCCGGCGACCAGCAGGCCGGCGGTGAAGAGCAGCGAGTCCCCGGGAAGGAAGAAGCCGATCAGCAGGCCGGACTCGGCGAAGACGATCGCGAGGATGCCGATCAGCTCGAAGGTGGAGATCAGGTAGGTCGGATCGAGCCAGGACGGGCCGAGGGCGAGGCTGGTCACGGGGCGGACTCCTGAAGGGTCGACTCTTGGCAATGAAACAGTAAAGCATTCACCAAGAACTCCCCCTACCGTCAGGTCCGCCCCGTGGCCGCAGGGGCTCCGGACTACAGCCCGTACCGCTCGATCACCTCCCGGTGCGCGGCGGTGTCCGCACCCGCCGCCTCGGCCAGCTCCAGCCAGGCCAGCGGGTGCGGCCAGGAGTCGGTGAACCGGTGCAGCAGCGCGTCGGCGTCGGCGGCGTGCGCGGTGGGCGGCACCGCGAGGGCCGCGTAGATCCCGGGCAGCACGGCGTCCTCGTCGGCCGGGTCGGTGATGGTGTACTGGTCGCCGCTGTACGCCCAGACCGCGTAGCCCTCGCCCCGCAGCTTCTCGCGCAGCTCGGCCCACGCCTCGTCGCCCGGCCAGCCGCCGTCCACCCAGTAGGTGGTGTAGCCGGCCGGGTCGAGCAGAGTGAGCAGGGCGAACACCGGGGGCCGGCCACGCCCCTCCTCCTCCGGGGCGGACTCGGCGGGCGGCTCCTCCAACGGGGCGGGGGCGAAGACCACCACGTCGCCGTGGTTGAGCGGCACCTCGTCACCGAGCACCGGGAGGATCCGGGCGGTGGCCGGGCCGGTCCGGACGGCGGGCAGGTCGGCGGTGGAGCCGTCCCGCCGACCTGCCCGGACGGTGACGATCTGCCACTCCTCGTCCACCGGGCCCTCGGGCTCGTCGAACTCGATGCCGAGCCGGGCGCCGGCGGAACGGACCACCGTCCAGTCCCGGTTGGCGGTGGCGGCGGTGATCAGGTGCCAGAGGTCGGCCGGCCGGACCGTCCGGTGCAGCTCCTCCTCGGACGCGGTGTCCGCGGGCAGCGCATGGACCAGGAGGTCCTGGTAGAAGCGCTGCGCGGCGACGTGGTCGCCCAGCTCGGTGGCGGCGCCGGCGGCCAGCCGACGGGTGTTGATCCGGTCCGGCTGCGCCGCCAGGATCGCCTCGCACTGCTCCACCACCTCGGCCCAGCGCCCCTCGGCGGCGGCCCAGCGGGCCCGGACCCAGTGGCCGTCGGCCGGGCTGGTCGCCGCCAGCCGGTCGGCGAGTCGGCGCACCCCCTCGGCGTCGCCGGCCTCGATCAGGAAGGCGCCGAGCGTGCCGGGCAGTTCCTCGCCCGCCGGGTCGGCGTCCAGCTGCCGCCAGAGCAGGTCGGCGGCGGCCCTCGGATGGCCGAGGCCGCCCAGCACCCCGGCCTGCAGGAGGACCAGCGCGGTGGCGCCGGACGGCTCGCCCCGGTACCGGTCCAGGGCGACGGAGAGCAGGTCGGCGCCGGTCTCGAACGGCACCCCGCCCTCGGCGAGGTGGCCGGGCAGGTCCTCCGCCGGGACCGGCAGCCCGGGACGGGGCAGCGCCTCGGCGGCCGCCCGGAGCTCCGCGACCTGCTCGGCGACGCCGTCCCGGCGGCGCAGCGAACCGAGCTTGCGCTCGCCCGTGGCGGCGAGCGTGAGTGCGACCGTCCGGGCGCCGCGGGCCAGCGCCAGCCGTCCGGCGGCGAGCAGCAGGTCGACGCACGGCCGGTGCGAGCCGGTGCCGTCGAGGTAGCCGACCCAGCCGGCCAGCGTGATGCCCAGCTCGGCGTCGTTCTCCCGGGCGCCGGCGGCGACCAGCAGCTCGACGGTGGTGGTCCAGGCCGGCCGGAGGTCGGCGTGACGCTCCGCCTCGGCCGCGCCGGGCAGGAGGTCGGTGGCCTCGTCGGTGCGACCGAGCGAGGCCAGGGCGCGGGCCCGCAGCAGGGCGCCCCAGCGCCGGTCGCTCTCGTCGACCTCCCGGCCGCGGGCGCGCTCGGCCTGTTCGGCGGTGTCGAGGAGGGCGAGCACCTCCTCGTGCCGGCCGAGCAGGTGCAGGGTCCCGGCGCGGGCGTGGTGGAAGTGGAGCGAGAGCTGCTGGCCGGACGCACGCATCCGGCCGGCGGCGGCGTCCAGGTAGGTCAGCGCCTCGGCGGGGCGGCCGTCGTCCTCCAGGGCGTCCGAGTACTCCCGGGAGAGGCAGTCGAAGCAGGCCCGGGCCGGCTCGATCCGCTCCAGGGTCTCGCTGAGCACGGCGAGCCGCTCGGGCACGTAGCCGGGGCCGTCGACCCGGGCGTGGCAGATCGCGAAGTCCTGCACCACGCAGACGGACTGCGGGCAGCCGGCCGTCTGCTCGCGGTGCGCGAACTCCAGCAGGTCGACCGCCTCG
This sequence comes from Kitasatospora sp. NPDC002965, assembly GCF_040611255.1. Classification (NCBI taxonomy): domain Bacteria; kingdom Bacillati; phylum Actinomycetota; class Actinomycetes; order Kitasatosporales; family Streptomycetaceae; genus Kitasatospora; species Kitasatospora sp. NPDC002965. The sequence continues at coordinate 7,461 of NZ_JBEXNT010000012.1, forward strand.
GGCAGCGCCTGTTCGCCCTGGTGCCGCTTGTTCAGCAGGTTCTGCATCCGCCAGTGCCGCAGGTAGACCTCGACCCAGGGCAGGTCGAGGGCCCGGGCGGCGGCGACCGCCTCGGGGTAGACGGCGTCGAGCTGCTCGTTCCGCCCCTCGTTGGCGTGGCCGGGGAGCTCGTAGATGGCGTCGGCCAGCCGGTGGTGGCCGGCCTCGGCCAGGCGGCGGTGGGTGTCGTGGACCCAGGCCCAGATGTCGGTGCTCATACCGCTTCCGTCTCCCCCTGCGGGTGGTGCGTCGTACTGGTGGGCAGTGTGGCGGTCGCCACTGACAAGTCGTTCACTGACGGCGCTTCCGCCGACGGGCCGAGCACGGGCACGGCGGGCGCGGCGGGCGCGGCCGAGGCGGGTACGGCGGGCGGCGGGGTGCCGGCGGGATCCACCCGTCAGCCCTCCCCGGCGAGTCCGTCGAGGGTGTCCGGGACGGCGGGCAGGCCGGGCGGGACGGCCGCGGTCAGTGCGGAGACCGCGGTGCCGATCCCGCCGAGCGCGGCGGTGAGGTCGCCGGACGCGCCGCCCGGCGCGGCGCCGGACGAGGCGGCGGCCATGATCACCTTGAGCGAGCGGAGCAGCCCGGCGGCGGTGGTGCTGCCGGTGTGACCGGACCGGTAGGCGGTGAGCAGGTCCTGAACGGCCGGGCAGGCCAGGTTGAGGTAGAGCCGGGCCTTGACCTCGCCGTCGGTACGGGCGGTGAACGACCTGGCCAGCCGGAGCGCGGCGGACGGGATCCGGGCGTCGGCCTGGTCGTCCTCGATCCGGGCCTTCAGTTCGGCCTCCCGGTCCGGCACCAGGACGAGCGGCAGCCCCGCCGGGTCGAACCGGGCCGGGACGAGCTGCTCGCCCGGATCGGTGAGGGCCGCGGCCAGCCAGCCGCTCTCCTCCGCGGGGAGCGGGCGCTCCGGGTCGCGGAACAGCTCGCGGTTGCCGCTCTCGCTGCCGAGTTCGACCAGCCGGCAGTCCCGCAGCCCGGCGTAGCGGCGCAGGAAGGGCAGCACCGCGTAGCGGTCGCCGCGGGCGATCGGCACCTGCATGGCGCGGTAGAGCATCTCCTCGAAGCCACCGCCGGAGCCGAGCGCGACGTGCACCGCGCCCCCGCCGGCCGCCCGGAGCGCCCCGGCCGTGAGGTCGCCCTGGGAGGTGGGCACCGGGACGTCGTCGGCGAGCAGGGTGAACAGCCGCTCGTCGCAGAGCGCGGCGCCGAGCAGGTCCTGGCCGTGCCGGGCGAGGATCCGGCGCCAGACGGCCGGCCGCAGCCGGGCGGTCTCGTAGAGCCCGTCCACCACCGCGTCGGTGAGCGCCCGCTGGAGGGCGCGGTAGTGGTCGTCGCGCTGGAGGTCCTCGCGGCTGGCGGTCGGGGTCAGCCGGCTGGACTCGACCACCCCGCCGATGAACCCCGCCCAGCCGGGCAGCAGGTCGCGGGCGTCCTCGGTGAGCAGCATGCCGCGCAGGTAGACGGCGAGATCGCGGTTGTCGCTGCTGCCGTAGGTGCCGCCGTCCTGGACCCAGAGCAGGCCGACGGCGTCGGTGCCGCCCTCGGCGGGATCGCCGTCGACGGGGCGGACCGGGAAGGCCGTGAGCGGTTCGAAGCGGCGGCCGAAGGCGGTGGCGAACCGCATCCGGGCGGCGTACCCGTCACCGCCGGCCGTCGTGCCGTCGGGCCGGCCGGTCGCGCTCCCGCCGTCCGCGGCAGGGCCGCCGCCGTCCCCGCCGGCCGCGCCGTCCTGCCGCCAGGGCACCGGGACGTCGTTGACCGGCCGCTCGTCGTCGCCGACGTAGACCGGGACGGGCAGCAGTACGCAGTACCGGCCGAGCACCTCGCGGAGCGTGGACTCGTCGGCGAGGTGGGCGTGTTCGGCCTTCAGCGCGAGCTCGACCAGGGTGCCGGGAACCGGCCTGGCGGGCACCGGTTCGACGCTGTACTGCTCGCCGCCCCGGCTGCGGTAGCGGTGACCGCGTCGCGGTTCGCGGTGCGAGGTGGTGGTGACGGTGACCTCGTCGGCCACCGAGAAGGCGGAGAGGAAGCCGAGGCCGAAGGCGCCGATCAGCTCCTGGTTGCCGGTGAGTTCGCGCAGCATCCGGGTGTAGCCGGTGCCGACGGTGGCCAGGTAGGCGTGGATCTCCGGTTCGGTCAGCCCGGCCCCGGTGTCCTCGATGCCGACGGTCCGGCGGCCGGCGTCCGCGCGCACCCGGATCAGCGGGCGGTGGCCGCCGGCCGGGTCCTCCAGCCGGCGCCGGGTGTGCGAGTCGTGGGCGTTCTGGACGAGTTCCCGCAGGGCGACCAGCGGGGTGGAGTAGAGGTGGGTGGCGAGGACGTTCACCAGTCCGCCGAGATCGACCTCGGTCGTACGCAGATCCTCGGCGGGGGCATGGTCGGGCGGGAGACCTTCAGACATGGGTCCCCAGTGTGCCAGTGCGACTATCCGGCGACCATTTCTTTCTAGGGAAAGGGGTCCGGTCAACACTGAGTTGACATCCGGGCGTCAACGGATCGGTTCGACGTCCTCACAACTGCCGCCACTTGAAAGGGAGTTGATGGATCAGCCGTCAACCGTCACGCCCTGGCGAAGAGCGCGGAAATGCCCGTCAGATGACACCATCGGGCGAATTGCCACCCATTCGGTGGAGTTCGTCCGCGGTGCTGGTGAATGCTGGTCGTGCGACGTCAGGCAACGGCGCTTCGGAGCGGCCACTCCGGAACGCGCCACCATTCGCACTCCACCCTCAGGAGACCACCGTGTCCCGTATCCGCGCAGCCGCCGCCGTCACCGCCCTCGGGGCCTTCCTCCTCGCCGGCATCGGCACCGCCCACGCCGACAACGGCGCCGGCGCGGACCACCACTCCAGCAGCAGCGTGGTGAACAACACCGGCTCCAACAACATCATCGGCAACGTCCACGGCAACGTGGTCACGACCCAGCAGACGGCCACCGGGTCCGGCGCCAGCAACCAGAACAACGGCCTCGCCGTGGCCGGCAACTCCGGGAACGTCGGCGCCCTGCAGGGCAACGGCAACCTCGCCGCCCTGATCGCCCCGCACTTCGGCGGCTGATCGGCACTCCTCCCCCGGGCGCACCGGCCCGTGCCGAGGCCGGGTGCCCGCCCCCAACACGGGGCGGGCACCCGGCCTCGGCCGTCGGGTCCCGAGCCCCGGCGCCGCGCCCGGCCCGACTCAGGGTCCGAGCCCCAGGACGGCCCGGCCCAGCCGCACCAGGCAGTCGTCGAGATCCGGACGCGCACCGGACGGACGGTTCCGCACACCGTCGTTGACCAGCGAGAACAGCGCGTGCACCCGGATCCGCGCGGTCACCGCGTCCTCCTCCGGTCGGACCCGGCCGAGCAGGTCGACCCAGGTCCGCAGGAAGTCCCGCCGGAAGTCGACCGCCGCCCGCCGGTCCGTCGGCGCCAGCCGCTCGGTCTCGCTCAGCAGCACGCCCAGGTAGTCCCCGTTGCCCAGCGCGAAACCCACGTAGGCGGCCAGGCCCGCCACCAGCTCCGCCTCCGGCCCGCCCGGTGCGGCCGCGATCGCGCCCCCCACCTCGTGCCACAGCCGCTCCCGGCCGCGCACCAGCGCCACCGCCAGCAGTTGCGCCTTGCTGTCGAAGTGCCGGTAAACGCTGGGGCCCGAGATGCCCACGGCGGCGCCGAGCAGGTCGGTGCTGACGTTGTCGAACCCGCGCCGGTGGAACAGCCGGACGGCCGCGGCCAGCAGCTCCTCCCGACGCGGCTGCGGCCCCGCACCGCCCGCGCCGCCGGGCGGACGGGGAGCAGCCGGCCGCGACCCGGCCGCGGCGGCGGCGTCCGGCCGGACCGCCAGCACCGCCCCGAGCAGGTCGCGGAGCAGCCGCTCGGCCCGGCGCGGCTGCGGGGCGGCCGACAGGTAGGACAGCCCGGCCCCGGCCGACAGTGCCGACCAGCAGATCACCTCGGCATCTCCGGCGGCGAGTTCGGGACGCCCGGCGCGGAGCACGACGACCATCCGCACGACGACCGCGCGGAGTTCACGGCGGAGCGCCACCCGCCGGTGCGGCGGCAGCAGTCGGGCGTCCCGCTGCACCAGCGTGCCCAGCGACCGGTGCCCGACCGCGACGGCGGCCAGCGCGGCGCCCAGGGAGGCCGTCGAGTCCGCGGCGCGGACCCCCTCGGCCAGTGCGTCGAGGCCCACCCGGACGGCGCGGTCGAGCAGTTCGGACTTGCTCCGGAAGTGCCGGTAGAGCGCGGGAGCAGTGATGCCCACCCCGGCGGCGACCTCCGCCATCGAGACCCGGTGGTAGCCGTCACGGTGGAACCGTTCCGCGGCCACGGCCAGGATCTGCGCCTGCCGGGCGCGGGCGGGCGGTCGTCGCACCACCACGGCCTCCCGACCTCCCCGCACTGCCCGCACTGCCCGGCGCTGCTCCGGCCCGGCCGGTAGGTCGGTCTGTCTGACTGACTGACTGACTGATGGACGAACGGCCAGACGTTCGGACGGTCGTTCGACCTCGACCGGGGAGGCTAGCAGGGATTCACTTCCGGCCGCCCCCGGCCCCGCGCCTCCGGCCCCGGAAGCGGGCCGGACGCTCCCGTTCCGGCCCCACGCCGACCCTGGACAGTCGAAGCTACCGGGGATTAACTTGTGGGGCGATCACCGGGCCACCCGACCCATCGGCGCCCGGCCCCGCAGCATCCGGCCCACCGAAGGGAGCGCCGTCGTGCGCCGCACCGTGTTCACCGAGGACCACGAGGCCTTCCGGGAGACCATCCGGGACTTCATCGCCAACGAGGTCGTCCCCGTCTACGAGAGCTGGGAGGCCGCGGGCCACCCGCCGCGCGACTTCTACCGCAAGCTCGGCGAACTCGGCGTCTACGGCATCGAGGTGCCCGAGGAGTACGGCGGCGCCGGCGAGAGCGGGTTCAAGTTCCAGGCGGTGGTCGCCGAGGAGACCGCCCGGGCGGGCGTGAGCTTCGGCTCCTCCGGCGTGCACACCGGCCTCGTCCTCCCCTACCTGCTGGAGTACGCGACCGAGGAGCAGAAGGGCCGATGGCTGCCCGGCTTTGTCTCCGGCGACATCATGACCGCCATCGCCATGACCGAACCGGGAGCCGGCTCCGACCTCGCCGGGATCGCCACCACCGCCCGGCTCTCCGAGGACGGCACCCACTACGTCCTCAACGGCGCCAAGACCTTCATCACCGGCGGCGTCCTCGCCGACCTCGTCCTGGTGGTGTGCCGCACCGCGCCGTACGACCCGGAGAACCGCCGGGCCGGCCTCTCCATCCTCTGCGTGGACACCGACACCCCCGGCTACAGCGTCGGCCGCAAGCTGGAGAAGATCGGCCTGCGCACGTCGGACACCGCCGAGTTGGCGTTCAGCGACGTCAAGGTGCCGGTGGAGAACCTGCTCGGCGAGGAGGGCCGGGCGTTCGCGTACCTGACCCACAACCTGGTCCAGGAGCGGCTGGCGATCGCGGTCGGCGCGTACGCGGCCGCCGCGGCGGCGGTGCGGTTCGCGGTGCAGTACGTCAAGGACCGCAAGGTGTTCGGCAAGGCGGTCGCCGAGTTCCAGAACACCAAGTTCACGCTGGCCGACTGCGAGGCCCAGGTGGTGGCGCAGCAGTCGATGGTCGACCGCGCGCTGGAGCTGTACCAGGGCGGCGAGCTGACCGTCGCGGACGCGGCGGCGGCCAAGCTGTTCTGCACCGAGTCGGCGTCCGTCGTGATCGACAAGTGCCTTCAGCTGCACGGCGGTTACGGGTACATCCTGGAATACCCGATCGCCCGGCTCTACACGGACAACCGGGTCTTCCGGATCTACGGCGGGACCAGCGAGGTCATGCGCAGCATCGTCGCCAAGTCGCTCGGGCTGTAGCCGGGACCGGCCCGGCGGAACGGGGCGCAGGCCGGACACCCGTCCGCCCGGCCTGCCCGGCCTGCCCGAGCCGCCCGGGCTGCGATCCACCCGCCTGCCCGGCTCAGTTGGGCGAATGGTGCTCGGTGCGCCACGCCTCCCAGCCGGCCGCCGAGGCCACCTTGGCCTCGCGCAGCGCCCGTTGGGCCAGCGCGGTCGGCGGGGTCTCCAGACCCCGCACCCAGGTGCGGCCGGCCGTGGCCAGCGCCGCACACACCATCACCGCTCCGGCCGCCCCGAGCAGCGCGCCGATGCCCGTGAGCACCGCGCCGCCGGCCAGCAGCGAGCGGTTGACCTGGAATCCGCTGAGAAAACGCTCGTTGGTCACCATGCCTCCACCATGGGTGCAGCCGCCGGCCTCCGCACCCCGAGTGGTCCCGTACGGTGACGACCCGGCGGCTCTCCGGGTGCGGGCGCCCAGCGCGTCCGCGACGCTGGGCCGGAGGGGACGGGCACTGCCCGGTCCCCGGCACGCCCGCCGGACCCCGGCACGCCCGCCGCAGGAGGACGCGTGATGATCGATCTCGAACAGCTCGTCGCGGAGCACGCGGCGCTCGCCGCCGAGAGCCCGCACGGACGCAGTGCCCACCTCGTGCTGCACGACGGCGTCCTGCGGCAGACCGTGATCGCACTGACCGCCGGCACCGCACTGGACGAGCACAACGCGCCGACCGCCGCCAGCCTCCAGGTCCTCCGCGGCCGCGTCTCGCTGACCATCAGCGGACGGCGGGTGGAACTCTCGGCGGGCCAGCTGCACCCCGTGCCTCAGGAGCGGCACGGGCTGCTGGCCCACATCGACTCGGTGGTACTGCTGACGGCCGTCACCGTCTGACCACCGGCAGGACGGTCAGTCGGCAGGTCCGCCCGGGGCCGCGGCGGGGCCGTGCCAGCCCGGGCCCGCCCCGCCCCTGAGGACCGAACCGCCGACCAGCTCCAGTCCGCGCAGGAAGTCCCGTCCGCCGGGGGCGAGTTCCGGGGCGGCCAGCCACTGCCCGGCCATGCCCACCAGCAGGGCCTGGTAGAAGACGCCGCGGGCCATCTCCTCCTCGGTGTCCGGCACCTCGGTCAGCCCCTGGAACAGCGCGGACAGCCCGAGCCGTCCGCGCCGCTGCGCATCGGCGAGCGCGTCCCTCAGCTCCGGCACCCGCTCCACCTGCACCATCGCCTCGAACTGCGCGGCCCAGAGGCCGCGGTGCTCGGCGACGGTCTCCTTCACGCCGTCCCAGACGGCGACGAACCGCTCCTCCGGGTCGTCCGACGCCCTGTTGGCCCGTTCCACCACGGCGGCCAGCCGGGCACCCCACTCGCCCGTCGCCTCGATCAGCGCCGCGTTGAGCAGCGCCTCCTTGGAACCGAAGTGGTAGCCGATGGCCGCCAGGCTGACGCCGCCCGCGGCGGCGATGTCCCGGGCGGTGGTGCGCCCGTAGCCCTTCTCGTACAGGCAGCGCTTGGCGCCGGCCATCAGGTCCTCGCGATTTCCCATGCCCCGATGCTACGTCCCTCCTGGACGGGTGTCTTGCACGAGTGTCTGGCTCGATCGTCTGACTCGAACGTCTTGCACAAGTGATTGAGACGAGTGTACTAGACAAGCGTCTGACACGTCCGTACTGTCCTCCCCATGACCGCAACCACCGGCCGCGCAGGCCGCCGCGAATGGATCGGGCTCACCGTCCTCCTGCTCCCGACCCTCGTCCTGACCATGGACATGGGCGTGCTCTTCTTCGCCGTCCCCTACATCTCCACCACGCTGGCGCCGAGCGGCACCGAGCAGCTGTGGATCATGGACATGTACTCGTTCCTGCTCGCCGGGCTGCTCCTCACGATGGGCGCGCTGGGAGACCGGATCGGCCGCCGCCGGCTGCTGATGATCGGCGCCGCCGGTTTCATCGGCGCCTCGCTGCTCGCCGCCTACGCGGACGGCGCCGGCCAGTTGATCGCCGCCCGCGCCCTGCTCGGCGTGGCCGGGGCCACCGTGATGCCGTCGACCCTCGCGCTGATCCGGAACATGTTCCACGACCCCAAGCAGCGCCAGATCGCCCTCGGCGCCTGGGGCGGCATCCTCACCACCGGCGCCACCCTCGGCCCGGTCGCCGGCGGCCTGCTGCTGGACCACTTCTGGTGGGGCTCCGCCTTCCTGCTCGCCGTCCCGGTCATGGCCCTGGTCCTGCTGGCCGCGCCCGCCCTGCTGCCCGAGTACCGCTCCCCCCGGCGCGGCCGCTTCGATCTGTCCGGTGCGGCGCTCTCGCTCGCGGCCGTGCTGCCGCTGGTCTACGGGGTCAAGACGATCGCGGTGGACGGCTGGAGCCCGCTCCCCGTCCTCGCCGTCCCCGCCGGTCTGCTCCTCGCCGGCGCCTTCTACCGGCGCCAGCGCACCGCCGCCAACCCGCTGCTCGACCTGAGCCTCTTCCGGATCCGCGCCTTCAGCGGGGCGATCGGCGTCAACACCGTCGCGATGTTCGCGATGATGGGCTTCACGCTCTTCACCTCCCAGTACCTGCAGCTGGTCAAGGGCATGAGCCCGCTGACCGCCTCGCTCTGGTCGCTCGTCCCCAGCGTGGGCGTCGGCGCGGCCGTCGGCGTGAGCTCCGCGCTGGCCGGCAAGGTCCGCCCGGCGGTCCTGATGGCCGGCGGCTTCCTGATCGGCGCGGCCGGCTTCGGGATGATGACGCAGGTCGGCGCGGACTCCCCGCTCGCCCTCGTCCTCACCGCGGCGGGCGTACTGGCCGCCGGCACCGTCGGCACCATGACCCTCACCGCCGAGATGGTGGTCACGGCCGCCCCCGTCGACCAGGCCGGTGCCGCCTCCGCCACCTCCGAGACCGCCGTCGAACTCGGCAGCTCCCTCGGCATCGCGCTGCTCGGCGCGGCCGGTGCCGCGGTCTACCGCTCCCGTCTGGAGGGCGCCCTCCCCGACGGTCTGGACGGCGCCGCCGCCGGCACCGCTCGGGACACCCTCGGCGGTGCGGTCACCGTGGCCGCCCGCCTCCCCGGCCGGCTCGGCACCGACCTCCTCGACACCGCCCGCGTCGCCTTCACCGACGGCCTGCACGTCGCCGCCGTGGTCGGCCTGCTCTTCGCGGTCGCCGCCTCCTTCCTCGCCTACCGCCTGATGCGTCACCTTCCGGCCCGCCCCGCCGTCTGACACCGCCGGCACCGACCGGCACCGATCCACCCGCACGCGCGTCATCAGGAGCCCCCGCCCGGTCACCCGGGACGGGGGCTCTCGCCGTCGCCGCGCCCGCCCCGCGGCCGGGGCCGGGGTCGGGACCGGAGGCCGTCCGGGTGCACCCGGCCGAACGGATGTGCCAGGCTGCCGCCATGTCGGACGAGGTGAACCACGGTCGGGTACGGGCGAGTTACGACGCCGTCGCGGAGGAGTACCGGGAGCGGATCGGGGGCGAGCTCGCGTACAAGGTGATGGACCGGGCGCTGCTGGGAGCGGTGGTCGAGGAGGCCGCGGGCGGCGCGGTCGCGGATCTGGGCTGCGGCCCCGGACACGTGACAGGGTGGCTGGCCGAACACGGCGTGACGGCGGTGGGGGTGGACCTCTCGCCGGCCATGGTGGCGGTCGCACGGCGGGACCACCCCGGGGCGGATTTCCGGGTCGGGGACCTGCTGCGGCTGCCGGCGGCCGACGGCGAGTTCGCCGCCGGGGTGGCGCTCTACTCCGTGATCCACCTGGAGGCGGCCGAGCTGCGGCCCGCCTTCCGGGAGATGCGGCGGGTGCTGCGGCCGGCCGGCGTGCTGCTGGTCGCGTTCCACCTCGGCAGCGAGGTGCGACGGCTGGACGAGTGGTGGGGGCACCCGGTCGACGTCGACTTCCACTTCCTGGATCCGGAGGCCGTCGCCGGGCTGCTGGCCGAGGCCGGGTTCACGGTGACGGCCCGGCTGGAACGCGGCCCCTACCCGCTGGAGGCGGAGACCCGCCGGGGCTACCTGCTCGCCCGCCGCGACTGACCGGGGCCGATCACGGGTGACCGGACCGGCCGCCCGGACCGGCCGTCGCCGATGTTGACCGTCGCCGGTGTCGGCCGCCGCCGCTGTCGACCGCCGCCCGAGCTGCGGCGGGGCAGCGCCCGTCCTAGGGTCGGCGGGGAGCGCCCGCCACGGCCGCGCACGGTCCGGGCCACGGTCCGGAACCGGCCAACGTGCGGCGCGGAACGGAGGCCCGATGCCGCAGCCGGAGGAGCCGCCGGTCCGTCCACCGCACCGTCCGGCGGACGGAAGGTCCGCCGACGACCTGGACGACGGGCCGGGCGACGGGCCGGGGGACGACCTGGACGACGGGCCGACCCCCACCGGAGCGGCGGGCGGCCAGGAGCCCGACTACCGGTTCACCCTGGCCAACGAGCGGACCTTCCTCGCCTGGATCCGCACCGCGCTCGGCCTGCTGGCCGGCGGCATCGCCGTGGACCAGCTCACCCCCGACGTCGCACCCGCACCGCTGCGGATCGCGCTGGCCGTGATCTGCGCGCTCGGCGGGGCGGCACTCGGCGCCGCCGCGTACCGGCGGTGGGTGAAGGTCGAGGCGGCGATACGGACCGGCTCCCCGCTGCCGAGGACTCCGACGCTGCTCGTCCTCTCGGTCGGGGTGACCCTGGTGGCGGCGGTGTTCTGCGGGTTGATCATCGGCTACGCGGACTGACCGGACCGGCGCGTCCGGGCACGCCGGCCCGCCCCGACCACTGTCCCTGGGCCGTTCCCGCAACATCTGGTTTTTGACCAGCGTTTCCCGGCCGGTGTATACGTTCGCCGGTACGGCCAGGCATACTGGCCAGGTCGGGCGCTTTTGCCCAACTGTGACGGACGCCTCTAGACAAGAAGGGACCGGTGGCCAGGGATGCTGCGGAACGGTCTTGAGCCCTGGCACGTACTCGTGGTGCTGGCTGTCGTAATCCTGCTGTTCGGATCGAAGAAGCTGCCGGAGATGGCCCGGGGCCTCGGCAAGTCGATGCGAATCCTCAAGGCGGAGACGAAGGCGATGCGCGAGGACGACACCCCCGCCCCCGCCGCCGACGCCGCCCCGGGCACCGCGCAGAGCACTGCCGCACCGGCCCAGCCCGCGGCCCAGCCGGCGCAGCCCGCCGTCACGCCGACCCACGTGACCAAGGCCACCGAGCAGCCCCGGTCCACGACCACCGCCTGAGACCGGCCCCGTACCCGGGCCGTCCGAGCGTCGACGAAGCCCCCGCCATCACGGCGGGGGCTTCGTCGTGTCCGGGCCCCACCACCGGGCCCCACCACCGGGCCACGGGCCGTCTGGCCCGAGTGGCCGACCCGACTGGCCGACCCTCTTGATCCGTTATCTCCTGAAATGCACCACCGGAGGAACGGAGTTGAGGGATGCCGACGAACGAGCCGGCCGACCGCCCCGGCGATCAGCCCGACCAGCAGCCCGCCGGCCGGCCCGCCCCACCCCCCGGCGACCGACAGCCCGACGCCCCACCCCCGGGAGACCGGCAACCGGACGACCGGCCCCGCGGCGACCCGTCCCCGGGCGTCCGGCCGCCCGGTGACCGGCACTCCGACGAGCTCGCCGAGCTGCGCGCCCGCCTCAGCGCCGTCGAGGACCACGACGCCCGGCTGACGGCCCGCCTGAAGGCGCAGGCCACCCAGCGGCACCACCGCGTCCGGTCGTCCTTCGCCGTCCTCCTCGTCCTGCTGGCCTGCGTGCTGACGCCGCTGAGCGTGGCCGCCGCCTGGACCAAGTCCCAGATCACCGACACCGACCGGTACGTCGCCACGATGGCGCCGCTCGCCCGGGACCCGGCGATCCAGGCGGCCGTCACCGACCGGGTGACCACCGAGATCATGAAGCACATCCCGGTCGAGTCGCTGCTGGAGTCGGTCGCGCCCGACGACCGGCCCCGTCTGAGCGCACTGCTCGGCCCCGTCAGCCAGGCGCTCACCAGCGGACTCACCGGATTCGTGCACGACCGCGTCGAGCAGCTGGTCGGGAGCGACGCCTTCGCCACCGTCTGGACGGAGATCAACCGCAACGCGCACGCGGCCGTCGAGAAGATGCTGACCGGGCACGGCGGCGGGGCCGTCGCGATCAAGGACGACACCGTGGTGCTGGACCTCGCGCCGCTGATCGACCGGGCGAAGACCCGACTGATCGACAGCGGTCTGTCGGTCGCCTCGAAGATCCCCGAGGTGCACACCGAGTACACCCTGGTCCAGTCGGACGCCATCCCCAAGGTCCGGACCGCCTTCCGGCTGCTGGACCTGGCCGGTTTCTGGCTGCCGGTGCTGACGGTGGCCTGCGCGGTCGCCGGTGTCCTGCTGGCCGTCCGACGGCGCAGGGCCGCCGTCACCGTCGCCCTGGGCATCGCCGGCGGCGCACTGGTCCTGGGCATCGGGCTCTCCGTCTTCCGGGCCGTCTACCTCGACAAACTGCCGGCCGGTGTCGACCAGGCGGCGGCCTCGGCGGTCTACGACGCTCTGGTGCGGTACCTGCGGTCGGCCGTCCGGGTGGTGATCGCGCTCGGTCTGCTGGTCGCCCTGGGTGCCTGGCTCAGCGGCCCCGGGCGCTGGGCCAGGACGGTGCGGGGCATGTGGGCGTCCGGGCTGGCCGCCGTCCGGCACAGCGCGGAGCGGGCCGGGCTTCGGTTCGGGCCGGTCGGCCGGTTCGTGCACCGCTGGAAGACGTGGCTCGGCTGGGTGGCGGTGGCCGGTGCGGCGCTGGCGTTCCTGTTCTGGAGCTACCCGACCGCCCTGGTGACCCTCTGTCTGGCGCTCGCGCTACTGGCGGTGCTCGCGGTCCTGGAGTTCCTGGACGAACCGGGCGGCGGCGCGGGACACCCGGCCTGAAGGAGGAGGTCCGGGATCGGCCTGAGGGACGATCACCCCGGCCGCCCACCGTCCTACGCTCGACACCGTGTGGGGAACGCGAGGGATCGGACTCCGGCTGCTGCGGCCCGCGCTCGTGGTGTCCGGGCTCGGCTATCTGCTGCTGGCGGGCGGGGCGGGCGGCCCGGGCCTGCTGGACGCCGTCGACCGGGCGGTGGGCGTGGGCGCGCTGGTGCTGGCCACGGTCGGTGGGCGGTGGCCGTTCGCCGTGGCGCTCGGTCAGTGCGCGCTGATGGCGCCGCTGGTGGCGCACCCCGTCCAGATCGAGGTCAAGGTCGGCGCCGCGGCGGCGTTCTTCGAGCTGGCCGTCCGCCAGTGGGGCCCCCGGGTCGGGTGGGCGGTCGGCGTCCTCCTCGCCGTGCAGCTGGCGCACGCCTGTACGGGGCTGCCCGGCGGCGTGGTGGGCGCGTGCTACCGGGCGGCGGTGGTCGGCGGCGTGCCGGTCCTGCTGGCCGGCTACATCCGCTCGGCCCAGCAGGCCACCCGGGCGGCCCAGGCGCGGGCCCGCGAGGCCGAACGGAACCGGGACCTCGCCGAATGGGGCGCCCGGATGGGCGAACGCGCCGCCATCGCGCGCGAGTTGCACGACATGGTGGCCCACCACCTGGCCTCGACGGTGCTGCGGGTCGGGATCGCCCGGCACGTCCTGCCGTCCGCCGACCCCCGGATGACCGCCGTCCTGGACGACGTGCACGCCTCCGCCACCACCGCGCTGACCGACCTGCGGCGGCTGCTCACCGCGTTGCGCGAGCCCGACGCCGGACAGCTGGCCCCCCTGCTCGCCGACACCGCCAACCTGCCGGCCACCGTGCACGGCGTGGTCGAACGGTCCCGGCAGGCCGGCCTGCGGATCGACGCGGACATCGGCGGGCGGCTCGCGGAGCTGGACGCGCTCGGCGGCCTGACGGTGCTGCGGCTGGTGCAGGAGGGCCTGGCCAACGTCGCCAAACACGCCGGGCCCGCCACCCGGGTACGGTTGCGGGCCACCACGGAGGGCGCCCGGGTGCGGCTGGAGCTGGAGAACGAACTACCGGACGACACGGCGGAGAAGGGGCGGACGGACATGAACGGCGGGCACGGGCTGCTCGGCATGCGCGAGCGGGTGGCGCTGGTCGGCGGGACGATCGAGACCGGACCGGTGCCGGGCGGATGGCGGCTGGCCGCCTCCTGGCCGTTCCCGGAGGGAGCCGGGGCTCCACCGGCACCGTCACCCGTACCGGCACCGTCACCCGTACCGACCCCGGCGGCACCGCCCCGGGTCCGCGGAGGAGCCGCATGACCGGCATCCCGAACGGCCGCCCCGCGACCACCGGCGCCGCGACCGCCGATCCCGCGCGCCCCGGCCCCACGGCCGTCGGCGGCCCCGCGACCATCGGCGTCCTGATCGTCGACGACCAGCAGCTCGTCCGGGCCGGTGTCCGGATGCTCTGCGAGTCCGCCCCCGACCTGACCGTGACCGGTGAGGCCGCCGACGGCGCCCACGCCGTCGAACTGGCCCTGCGCCTCCGCCCGGACGTCGTGCTGATGGACCTGCACATGCCCGGCACCGACGGCATCACGGCCACCCGCGAACTCCATCGCCTGCTCCCCGCCACCCGGGTCGTCGTCCTCACCACCTTCGACGACGACGACCGCCTCTACCCGGCGCTCGCCGCGGGCGCCTGCGGGTTCCTCGCCAAGGACGTCGAACCGGCCGCCGTCCTGGACGCGGTGCGGCGGGCGGCGGTCGGGGAGAGCCCGTACAGCCCCGAGGTGCTGCGCCGGGTGGTGGCCCGGGCCGCCACGGACTGGACCGGCGAGGACGGCCGGCGGCAGCCGGTGGCCCGGTTCACCGGGCGCGAGCACGAGGTGCTGCGGCACATCGCGGGCGGGCTGTCCAACATCGAGATCGCCGAGCGGATGCACCTCGGAGTGACCACGGTGAAGACGCACGTCTCCAACCTGATGGCCAAGACCGGCAGCCCGAACCGGGTCCGGCTGGCGGTACTGGCGATCCGGCAGGGGCTGGCGGGCTGACCCGGACCACGCCCCTCGCGCCCCTCGCGCCCCCACGCCCCGCGCCCCTCGCGCCCCTCGGACGGAGCAGCCCGGCGGGCGGGCACCGGTCGGCGTGCCGCACGCTGGCGGGGATGTCCGCCGACCAGCAGCCGCCGCAGCCTCCACCGCAGCCACCGTCGCAACCGACCCCACGGCAGCCGCCCGTGCAGCCGCCCGGGGACCGCGTCGACCGACGGGCCTGGGGCCTGCTGCTGGGCTCGTTCACCCTGCTGATGATCGGCTACTTCACCCTGCCGCTGCGCACCCTCGGGGACGACCGGCCGGTGCTCAGCTGGCTGGTCTTCGCAGCCGCCCTCGTCCTGCTCTCCGCCCTCCTGCTCGCCAGGATCGCCGACATGCTGCGTGGCACCGGCCACCACCCGGGCGTCTGGCTGGTGTTCCTGATCTGCCTCGCGCTGACCGTCTTCGCCGGCAGCTACTACGTCCTCGCCGCCCATGCCGGCGAGTTCGACGGCCTGAACACCCGGCTCGACGCGCTCTACTTCACGATCGTCACCATGGCGACGGTCGGGTACGGGGACATCACCGCGGAGGGGCAGGGGCCGCGTCTGGTGGTGATCATGCAGATCGTCTACAACTTCGTCTTCCTGGCCGCGGCCGCCGGAGTGCTGAGCAGGCACATCCGCAGCGGCGTCGAACAGCGCGTGCGGCGGCACGGCCCGGGCTGACACCGCCGCGGCCACCCAGGCCCGGGGCTCACCGGCAGCCGGGGCTCAGCGGCGGCCGGGGCTCAGCGGCTCGTGTCGATGACGCAGAACCTGTTGCCGTCCGGGTCCGCCAGGACCACGAAGTCCGGGTCCTCCGGGTAGAGGTCCCAGTCGACCCGCTGCGCGCCGAGCCCCACCAGCCGCTCGACCTCGGCCGTCTGGTCAGCCGCGTCGTCGGCGTACAGGTCGAGGTGGACCCGGGGGTGCTCCTGGACGGCCGACTCGCTGCGCCCGAGCGCCACCTGGACACCCGCCCCGCCGGGCGCGACCAGGACCACCCAGCGGTCCCCGACCTCCTCGCCGCCCCGCGGCGCGTACCCCAGGGCCTCGCCCCAGAACGCCGCCGCCCGCCGTACGTCCGCCACTCCGAGCACCACCGAACCGATCTTCAGCATGCGGGTGATTTTGCCAAACGGTCGACCGATCGGGGGCCGGATCCGGCTAGCGTCGAGACATCCACCGACCCGAGGCGAGAGCCTCCACCGGAGAGAGGCATGCCATGAACCCGGTCGACCTGTTCCGCACGGCGTCCGCACTGCCGCAGGCCTGGAGTTCGCGCGCGCTGGGCGACGTGGGGACCGCCCGCGTCAAGGTCCTGCGGATGGACGGGACGGGGGTGGCGGAGGAGGTGCACGGTGTCGCCGAGGTGCTGCTGGTCCTCGACGGCCGGTTGGAACTGACCGTCGAGGGCGCCGACCTGTCCGTACGGCCGGGAGAGCTGTGCGTCGTGCCGGCCGGCGCACGCCACACGGTCCGGGAGGGGAGCCTGGGGACGCTCGTCATCGTGGAGTCGACCGCGGCATGACGACGGGGTGCGCTCCACCCCCGCCCACCCGTCGCGGCCTGCCGACGCCCGCTCCCCGAATCGTCATCGGACGATCACCACGCAGCCGGGCCCTGCCGACCACCCCGTGTCGGCCCGTGTGGCCCGCCGCCCCCTCGTGGCTTCGAGGCGGCTCCTGCGGGACTTCGGGGCGAGGTCCCGGCCGGCTAGTCCTCCTCGGCGTCGGCGGTGGCGTTGAGGGAGGTGATCAGGGAGGAGAGCCGGGAGTTCCAGTTCTGGTAGGTCTGACCGTCGATGGCGTGCTTCCGGGCGAGGTCGCGGACGGTCTTCTGGGCGCCCTTCAACTCGCGGACGGCGCTGTCGGTCTGCCCCTCGTTGAGCCGGGCGGTGGCGTCGTCCAGCGTCCGGAGCAGGTCGACCTGACGGCTGCGGTCCTTCTCCACCTGGGTCTGGGCGATGCTCTGGCGCAGGGCGTTGATCTGGACCAGTAGAGCCGGGTTGTGCGGCGCCGGCGTGGTGGGGCGGGCGCTGGTGGGCGTGCTGGTGGGTGTCGACGACGGGGTCGGGGTCGCGGTCGGCGTCTGGGTGGGCGCGGTCGGCGTCGGCGTGGTCGCCGTCGCGCTGGCGCTGGCTCCGGGTCTGGCACCCGCAGCCGGGGCTCCCGGGTCGTCGAAGGCCGTAAGCGCGATCATCGCGGCGCCGGCGATCCCCACCAGGCCGAGGGCACCGAAGATCAGCGGCTTGCGCCGGTCCTCCTGGACGGGCTCGGGCATCGACCGCGGAGCCGGTACGGGCGCCATGACCGAGGTCGCGGCAGGCGGCCGGGGCGCCGGGGGCTGCGGCGGAAGGAACGCGGTGTGCTGCTGGTCGGCGACCGGGTAGGCCTGCGGCACGGGCACCGCCGCGAGGAGTTCCGTGGTCGGGTCGGCGACCATCAGCCCCGGTATGCAGGAGAGCAGTTCGGCGCGCGCGGAGGCCGCGTCGGCCGGCCGGTCGGCCGGGTTCTTGGCGAGCAGCCGCAGCACGGCGGCGTCCAGCGCGGGCGGCAGGCCCGGCCGCCGGGCCGAGGGCGGCAGCGGCAGTTCGCCGACGTGCTTGTAGGCGATCGCCACCGGCGTCTCGGCGACGAACGGCGGGGCACCGGTGAGCATTTCGGTCAGGACGCAGCCGATCGCGTACAGGTCGGTACGGCCGTCGAGGGGACTGGCGGTGGCCTGCTCGGGCGAGAGGTAGGCGGCGGTGCCGAGCACGGAGGCGGCCTGGGTGAGGTTGTGGGAGGAGCCGGCCCGGGCGATCCCGAAGTCGACGACCTTCACCCCGCCGTCGTCCGTGATCATGATGTTGCCGGGCTTGATGTCCCGGTGCACCAGGCCGGCGCCGTGCGCGACGGCCAGGCCCTCGCAGACCGCGGCCGCGATCCCGACCGCCTGCTCGACCGGCAGCCCGGGCCGCTGGGCCAGCAGTGCGGCCAGCGAACAGCCCTGGACGAGCTCCATCACGATGTACGGCGAGCCCTGGTCGACCCCCGAGTCGAAGACCATGACGATCCTCGGGTGGACCAGCATGGCGGCGTGCTGCGCCTCGCGGCCGAACCGCTCGGCGAACCGCGGGTCGTCGGCGAGGCCCCCGTTGAGGACCTTGACCGCCACCTGGCGGCCCAGCACGTGGTCCAGCCCGCGCCAGACGGTGGCCATGCCGCCGACGCCGAGCATCTCGACGAGTTCGTAACGCCCGTTCAGCGCCCGTCCGATCACCTGGAACTCCCCTCACGCGCCCTGTCCGGGGCCCGGACCGCCTCGTTCACCTGTGCACGATAGCCCCCGCGGGCAACGCGCCCGGGCGGCGGCAGCGGCCGGGGAAGTCCGGGAGCACGGGGCGGCGGCGGTCCCGGCGGCCCGTCGGAGGGGGGAAGACGGCCGGGGAACCGGGCAGCGGATCCCCGGCCGCCGGCTCGTGGTCGTACCAGGTGACGGTCACGGTCGGGTCCAGGTGCGGAGCTGTGGAGCTGTGGGGCTGTGGAGCTGAGCAGTCGGCGGTGCGGGGGTGCCGGCCCGCCCTGACTGCGGGCGGGCGGGCCGGCGGGTGTCCGGCCCGGCCGGGCCGGGGGCGCGTCCGGGAGGTGCGCCCGCCGGTCCGGCCGGGGCCGGGCCGGGTGGGCGGCGGGCACGGGGGAGCCGACCGGCCACCCGGAGTCTTCGGGTGGAGCTGGGTACTGCGGTGGAGCGGGTCACGCGGGTGGAACGGGTGGTGCCGGGTGGGGCGGTCCGGATGGGCGGCGAGCCCGGGGGGATTCGCTCACCGCCCACCCGGAGTTCTGGGTCACCTCTCGGACGGGGCGTCGTCGGACCGGGTGTCGGACCGGGTGTCGACCTTGTCGTCGGGTCGGCTGTCGGGCCTGCTGTCTCGGTCGGGTGTCGGACGGCCGGTGGCGGACCGGTCGGCCGGCGCGGACGCGGCCGTGGACGGGCCGCCCGGTGCGCCCGGTGCGCCCGTGGACGGCGGGAGCGGTGCGGTCACGGTCGGGGTCACCGCGCCCGCGTCCGCCCTGCCCGTATCGTTCCCCCCACCGGTACCACCGGTACCACCGGTACCACCGGTACCACCGCTGCCGGCACTGCCACCGCTGCCGCGACCGTCCCCGGAACCTCCCGAGCCGCCCGAGCGGCCGCCGCGGTCGCGGTCGTCGTCGGAGCCCTTGCCGGATCCGTTCCCGCCGGGCTGCGGACGCGAGGAGGAGTTGCCTCGGCGATCGTCCTCCGACTTCCGGAGCACGTCCGCGCAGTAGGCCTCCACCTTCTCCGGGCCGCCCGCCGCCGCGATGAGCGCGTCGAACTGCGGGTCCTTGACCAGCTGGCGCGGCCGCTCGCCCTTGCCCGCCCGGTCCGTGAAGCGCTTGCAGAGGGCGGCCGACACGCCCTGACCCGGCAGGCCCCGGCCCTCCGCGTCCGGCGAGGCCGACGTACCCGGAACCGCAGGACGGCCGGCCCCGGCGGACGGGCCGAAGGCGGTGGGGCCTTCGGACGGGACGCCGGAGGAGGTGCCGGACGACCCCGCGGACGAACCCGCGGACGACCCGGCGGAGGGGGCAGCGGAGGAACCGGCCGACGACCCGGCGGACGGACCCGCGGTGAGCGGCGCGGGCGACGGCGTACCGGTCGCCGCTCCGGGCCGCACCGCCGAGGAGGACGACGGGCCCGCGCCGGTCGGCGCGACCGGACTGCGGCGCGGCTCGTCCGCACCGCCGCCCAGCGCCGACGGCAGGTTGCCCGTGCCCGCCGCGACCGCGACCCCGCCGAGCGCCGTGGCGCCGAGCACGACGGCAGCGGCCTTCGTACTGAAGGCCCTCGTCAGCGCGGCGGTCGCCATCGTTCGTCTCCGGACGGGTGCGGGTACGGCAGGTGCGGCGGGCACTGCCGGAACAGGTGCGAGACGGGCCTCCCGGAACGCGGCCAGGGCCGCGGCCTCCCCGGCCAGTTCACCCTGCGTCGCCGGAGCCGCCGCAGCGGCGAGCACGCGGGCGACCTGCCCCGTCCGCCCGTCCTCGGGCGGCCTGGGGCCGGTGCGCGCGGTTCCGCCGTCCGGTCCGGTGAGCGAGGCGCCCTGCCCGGCCGACGGGCCTCCCACGGCACCGGAGAGCAGCTGCTCGGCGGTGTCACGGTCGATCCGACGGGGTCGGTTGGTGCTCATCTCATGTCCTTCAGCGTCGCGGCCCGGCGTTCTGTCACACCCTGCGGAGAACTTTTTTCGACCGGCGTCCCGGCGCCCTCCCGGACAGCCCTGCCGGCGCCCCCGCCCGTCCGGGCGGCGGGGATCCCCGGTCCGGCCGGCCCCGGCACGAAGGGCTGCTCCAGCAGCTTGGCGAGCCGCCGCAGCCCCCGGTGCGCGGCCATCCGGACGCTGCCCGACCGCTTGCCCAGGACCCGGGCGGCGCTCTCGGCGTCCAGTTCCATCACCACCCGGAGCATCACGGCTTCGGCCTGGTCCCGCGGCAGGCGGGCGATCAGCGCCAGAGCGTCCGAGGTGCCGACCGCGGTGAGGGCCGCACCGGCGGTGTCGTCCCCGGCGGCGAGCTCGGCCAGGTACTCGAACGGCAGGTCCGCGACCGGCCGGCGGCGCCGGGACCGCAGGTGGTCCAGCGCCCGGTTGCGCGCGATGGTGGCGGCCCACCCCCGGAAGCCGTCCCCGTCGCCGGAGAACGAGCGCAGGTCCCGGGCGATCTGCAGCCAGGCCTCGGAGGCGATGTCCTCGGCGTCCTGGGCGCCCTCGGGCCGACCGCCGACCAGCACGCCCAGGTAGCGGAGCAGACCCGGCTGAACGCTCCGGAACAACAGCCGGTAGGCCTCCTCGTCCCCGTCCTGCGCGGCACGCACGGCCTCGGTCAGATCGACGGGGGAGGTGGCCGCGCGCGCGGGCGGGCCGAGCGGCGGGCCTGACGTCGTCACCGGGACGGACCGGCCGACGTGCCTGTCGGTGCCCGCTCCGGGGCGTTCTGCACTCTGCACCCGCCACATCATGCGCCATCCGGGCGAACAGCCGGCCGTGGCGGAGTCGGACCGTTACGCGGGGCCCGGGGGACGGGCGGACACGGGTCCGGCGGGCGGTCCGTGACCGCGGCCGGGGACACCGGTCCACCGGACCAAGGACAGCCGGCCTTCGGGTCGAAGGTCCTGCCACCCGCTGGCCTTGGCCCGCAGCGGTCGAAGCGGCCTCCTGCCTATGTTGTCAGTGGACGATCCATTCGGCCGGCCTCTCCCCGGCCCTCGGATCCCGACCTTCGGATCCGGCCTCCGAACCCGCCGGCCGGCCCCGGCCGCCCGCTTCGGGCGGCCCGAGTCCGGCAGCCCGCACCGGACCGCCGAGCCGCCGCCCCCTTCTCCCCGGCAGCCCGGACCGGACCGCCGAGCCCCACCTCCCCGGCCGGCCTCCCCGGCCGCCGAGCCCTGCCTCCCCGCTGCGACCCCCGCCGGAGTCCCGGCCCCTTCCGCCTCCCCACCGGCACCACCCGCCCGCCCGACACGACCGTTCAGGACCCGCCATGACGACCGCCCACGAGCTCTACGAGCGCGGGCTGCGCGACCACCTCGCCCCCGCTCTCCGCCTCCTCGGTCTCACCGGACGGCTCCGGACCTTCAGCCTCCCCGACGAGACCCACTGGGCGCTGCTCGGCCTGGTCGAGCAGCGGACCGAGGACCGGCTCCGCTACACCTTCGACCTGAGCCTGGTCGGCCGCGCCGACTGGGCCGCGGCCGCCTTCCCCGGCCCGCGTCCGGACCCGCGCGCCGTCTACGGCATCGAGGTCTGGCGGGCCCGGATCGGCGAGCTGATGCCGGTCGGCGAGGACGTCTGGTGGGAGGTGCTGCCCGGGCCGCGCTGGCGGGTCGCGCTGGACGACTCGGTGGCCGCCGTCCGGCACTACGGCCTTCCCGAGCTGCGCCGCCGTGCCGGGCGCGACCGGGGCGGCGAAGTCGGCGAGACCTACCTCTCCCCCGCCGAACTGGAGCAGGTCAACGCGACCCTGCTGGCGGTCGCGGTCGCCCGGATCCAGCGCGCCGAGCTGGTCGACAAGGCCCTCGTGCTCACGGGCGCGTGGACGAGGGCAGACGCGGCCGCCCGGACCGTCCTGCGGGGCGTCGCCCGGGGGTTCCTCTCGGCGGAGGACGAGCGCTTCCGCACCGTCCGCTGCCAGGACACGCTCGGGCGGCCGCTCTGGGACTTCGGCCCGGGCCTCGACCGGGGCACGGGCGGCGACGGCCGCCCCCCGGAGCGGTGAGCCGACTCCCCCGCCGGTGAACAGCCCCGAAGGCGGCCTGCCGGTCGGCGCGGAGCCTCCGTCCGACCGCGGGGACCCGTCCCGCCGTCCCGCACTCCGGCCCGTCACTCTCGTCGATCACACCCCATCTGACGCCCCATCAGGCATACGATCGTCCGAACATCAGAGGAACCATCCGGACCCCCTGAGAGTCCATAGATAACGAGGGGGTAACGAGCCCCCGTTCGGGAAACGGGGAGCCAATGAGCCGGGCACACGCGCAGACCACCACCGAGGACCGCACCCTGGTCTGGGACGGCTGCCTCAACGTCCGCGACCTGGGCGGCCTCCGCACCACGACCGGCGCCCGCACCACCCGCCGCTCGATCACCCGGGCCGACAACCTGGACCGGCTCACCGCCGAGGGCTGGGACGCCCTCCTCGACCACGGCGTCCGCACCGTCGTCGACCTGCGCAACATCGAGGAGTACAAACCGCTCCTCCCGCTCCCGGAGGGCGTCGAGCTGATCCGCGTGCCACTGGACGAACTCGCCGGCCCCGCCTGGTGGGAGGCGTACGGGCACCTCGACGGCACCCCCCTGGCGCTGCGCCCCTACCTGGACCACTGCCCGCACGCCGCAGCCGAGTTGATCACCACGATCGCCGGCGCCCGCCCCGGCGGCCTCGTCGTGCACTGCGGCGCCGGCCGCGACCGGACCGGCCTGGCCGCCCTGCTGCTGCTCGCCCTGGCCGGCGTCGAGCCCGCCGAGATCGTCACCGACTACCTGCTGAGCGCGCCCAACGTCCGCCCGCTGTACGGCATGCTCGGCCTCCCGGACCAGTACCGCCGCATCGACGCGGTGCTCGCCGAAGCCGGCACCACCGCCGAGGACGCCCTGCACGCCACTCTCGACGACTTCGACCCCGTGCCGTACCTGCTGGCCGCAGGCGTCGACCCGTCCGACCTCACCGCCGCCCGGGACCGCCTGATCGCCATCTGAAGCCCCGCCATCCCGGCCTGCTCTACCAGAGCTTGTCGACCTCACCGGGGTAGAGGCCGATCCGGGCACCGGCGAAGTCCGCCCGGTGCCGCCGGGCGCGCCCGGTCAGGAACGCCGCCATGGTCAGCTTGTCGAACCCCTCCCGATCACTCGGGAAGGGCCGCTCGACCGTCCCGCCGACCAGCACCGCACCCGGGAGCAGCTCCCAGCCCGCCCCCTCGTAGAAGGTCCGGAGCTCCCGGTCGCAGGTGAAGAGCCCGAGATCCGCGCCGCTCTCCTCGATCACCGCGCGGGCCGCGACCACCAGTCGCCGCCCGTACCCGCGACCCCGCAGGGCCCGGTCGGTGACCACCGCACTCAGCCCGCTCGCCGCGTACGTCCGACCGGCGTGGTCCAGCGACTTGGAGAGCACGTCGAGCGCGGCCACCACCCGGTCGCCGTCCAGCAGCAGCATCGACCGCGGACGCAACACCGGGTCGTGCACCGGCTCGGCCGACGGGCCGGGCGGCCCGGGCCAGACCTGGTCCTGCAACTCGGCCACCTGGAGCTTCAGTTCGCGAGGCACCTCGGCCTCCGCCAGGGTGACCGTCCGCATCACCGCTCCTCCGATCGACCGGCCCGGACGCGGCTCTGGCAGACTCCGGGCGTGATTCTCCGCACCGCGACCCGCCAGGACCTGCCCGCCGTCATCGCCCTCCTCGTCGACGAGGAGGGCGTGACCGACCCTGCCGAGGTCCGGGTCGACGAAGCCTACGCCCGCGCCTTCGCGGAGGTGGACGCCGACGCCCGCAACGAGATGCTGGTGCTCGACGAGGGCGACGGCACGGTGATCGGCTACCTCCAGCTGACCTACATCCCCGGCCTCGGCCGCGGCGGCGCGGAACGCGCACTGATCGAGGGCGTCCGGGTGCGGGCCGACCGGCGGGGTGCGGGCCTCGGACACGAGCTGTTGACCGAGGCGGTCGCCCGGGCCCGCGCGCGCGGCTGCACCCTCGTCCAGCTGACCAGCGACAAGCGCCGCACCGGGGCGCACCGGTTCTATGCCTCGCTCGGCTTCGAACGCAGCCACGACGGGTTCAAGCTGGCCCTCTGAGCGGCGAGTTGCGCCCCTCGCGCCCCGTCGCCGAGCCACGACCGGGTCCGCGACCGGCCCCGATAATCGTTCGCGGCCGACCGGCGCCGCCGACGATACTGCCCGACATGGTGCACTTCTCCGACTTCGACACCCGCAACTACCCCACCGTGGACGTCAGGACCGGCTACGCCCAGTGGGTGGCCACGTACGAGCAGACCGTCGAGGACGCGATGGACCTCGCCGTACTCGACCGCCTCACCACTCCGGCCTGGCCGGAGGTCGGCCGCGCGGCCGACCTCGGCTGCGGCACCGGCCGCACGGGCGCCTGGCTGCGCGCCCGGGCCACGGACGGCCTGGTGCTCGACGGGGTGGACCTCACCCCCGAGATGCTCGCGGCGGCCCGGGAGCGGGGCGCCCACGACAGCCTCACCGAGGGCGACGTCGCCGCCACCGGCCTGGCGGAGGGCGGGTACGACCTGGTCATCTCCTCGCTGATCGACGAGCACCTCGCCGACCTCGGCCCGTACTACCGCGAGGCCTGGCGGCTGGCCCGTCCGGGCGGCCGCTGCGTGCTGGTGGGCCTGCACCCGTACTTCATCATGGCGGCCGGCATGCCGACCCACTTCACCGGTGAGGGCGGCGCCGACATCGCCATCACCACCCACGTCCACCTGGTGTCGGACCACCTCACCGCCGGCCTGGCGGCCGGCTGGACGCTGGTCGAGATGGCGGAGGCGGTCGTGGACGACGAGTGGATCGCGCTCAAGCCGAAGTGGGAGAAGTACCGCAGCCACCCGGTCTCGGCGGCGTACGTCTGGGAGAAGCGGGCCTGAGTCCCGGCGGAACCGGCGGGCGGGCAGCCGGGGCACACGGGCCGAGCAGGACAGGTAGGTAGGCAGGTAGGACAGGTAGGCAGGCAGGTCAGGGAGACGGTCGGAGGACACAACTCGCAGGATCGTCAACCATCGGTTGACGATCCTTCAGCGACAACCTAAGGTTGACGCTATGGAGAATCCGATCGTTCCCAAGACCACTCCGCTGCGTCTCGACGACCTGATCGACGCGATCAAGAAGATCCACACCGACGCGCTCGACCAGCTCGCCGACGCGGTCATCGCCGCCGACCACCTCGACGAGCTGGCCGACCACCTCATCGGCCACTTCGTCGACCAGGCCCGCCGCTCCGGGGCCTCCTGGACCGACATCGGCCACAGCATGGGCGTCAGCAAGCAGGCCGCCCAGAAGCGCTTCGTCCCCAAGGACCCGGCCACCCCCGCCGACCTCGACCCGAGCCAGGGATTCGGCCGGTTCACCGACCGGGCCCGCAAGGTCGTGATGGCGTCCCAGGAGGAGGCCCGTCGGGCCGGCAACGCCGAGATCGGTGCCGGACACCTGCTGCTCGGCCTGCTCGCCGAACCGGACGGCCTGGCCGTCCGGGCCCTCGCCGGCCAGGGCATCACCCCGGAGGCCGTCCGGACCGCGACGGCGGCGGTGCTGCCGACCGCCGCCGCCGAGGTGCCGGCGCTTATCCCGTACGACGCCCAGGGCAAGAAGGCGCTGGAGCTGACGTTCCGCGAAGCGCTGAAGCTCGGTCACAACTACGTCGGCACCGAGCACATCCTGCTGGCGCTGCTGGAGTTGGAGAACGGCGCCGGCGTGCTCAACGACCTCGGTGTCGGGAAGCCGGAGACCGAGGCCTTCATCACCGACCTCCTCGCCGCGTTCATCGCGTCGAGCGCCACCGACCAGGGGTGACCGGAACGTTCCGGGGCCCCGGGACGGGCGGGGCTCCGGAACCCCCGGTGCGCGGACTCAGAATCCCGACACGTGGGTGGTGATGATCCGCACGCGCCCGTCGGCCGCCGCCTCCACCGCCGCGCGGAGGCGCAACGACCGCGCCGGACCGAGCAGTTCGAGCGCCTCCTCGTCGTCGGCCCAGCGGTGGTCGTCCAGTTCACCGGCCGGGACGGTCACGGGGGTGCCGTCCGGGACGGTGCCGAAGTCGAAGAGGAAGTGCTGGGCCGGGTGGTCGAGTTCGTCCGATGCGTGGGTCCAGGAGATGGCCAGCAGGTCACCGGCCCGGCGGACGATCCCGGTCTCCTCCTCCAGCTCACGGGCCGCGCACTCGACCGGCCCTTCACCGAGGTCGATCGTCCCGCCCGGGAACTGCCAGTACTCCCGGTACCCGGCCTTGACGATCAGGATCCGTCCGGACTCGTCCCGCAGGACGCACCCCGCCGCCGCGTAGATCCGGGGCAGTGACGCCAACCACTCTTCACGGGACTTCAACGGCTCGGCCGCCACGGCGGACCTCCTCCGGCTCAGGGGACGACTGCGCCCACTCTGCCATCCCGCCCCGCCGCAGGCAGCCTCAGACCGTCACGGGCGTTCACGGACGCGGTCGGAGACGAGGCCGGCGGGAGAGGCCGGCAGGCGTGGCCGGCGGGAGCGGGCCTCGGCGGTCCGTGGTGGCCCGCCGTGGCCCGGAGCGCCGTTGCCGGGTCAGCTCCGGCCCGCGAGGTGCTCCACCAGGCGGTCGAAGCTGGAGTTGAGGCCCGCCTCGGCCTCCGGGCCGAGGTACATCTCCGGGACGTCGCGCTGCTGCATGACCACCTTGGTGCGGCCTTCGCCCAGGTCGACGAAGGTGAGGCTGCCCGTCATCCCGATGCCGTCCTCGACGAACTCCAGCAGCTCGCCCTCCCGGATCGCCGTGATCGTGCCCCGGACCGGGTAGCGGTCGCCCGTCTCCTCGATCACCATCGTGCTGTCGAACCGCCCGCCGACCTTCGGCTCGATGGTCACGGTGTCCAGCGGCACGTGGGTGCCGACCGGACCCCAGAAGCGGACGAACTGCTCGGGCTCGACGTACGCCCGGAAGACGTCCGCCGGGGTGGCGGGCAGCTCGCGGATGATGGTCAGCTCGCCCAGGTTCTCGCTCATGTCGTTTCCTCTGCTGTGTTCCGCCGCGTTGGTGCGGCTCGGTGTCGCGCTCTCGAAGGGGTAGACCGGACCACCGCACGGAACTCATCGCTCCTCGGCGAACTTCTTCGAGAATTTTCGGGAATCCTCCCGACCGGCCGATGAGCCGGGAGCGCAGCACCGGTCTCACCTACGTGAACACCCGACCCAGCACCGGACCCACGGCCGGACCGACCACCACGCGCCAGGTCACCTGCGACCTCGGCGCCCTGCCCGCCCCCGACCTCGCCGTCGTGGACGCCCTCGCCCGGCTCCGGCTCGCCGCCGCCCGGCAGGGCGTCGGTCTGTCCCTGCGGAACGCGAGCGGCCCTCTGCGGGAACTGCTCGCGTTCAGCGGGCTGGCCGCCGTCCTCCCCACCCAGGCACCTACCGACGCCCCCGGGACCACGGAGGCAACGGAGGCCGTGACCGCCACGGCTCCGCCCGGCGACCTCCCGTTCCTGGTCCCCGCCCGGCTGCCCGGCCCGATCCCCGAACCGCAGCCCGGGCAGCTGACGGATCTGCCGCCGTGGCTACCGCCCGATCTCCCCGCCGATCTCCTGACCGGCCTCCAGCCGGGGCGGCAGGCCGAACAGCGGGAAGAGCGTGTCGGTGTCGAGGAAGTTGGTGAGCCCCGCGATCCGGCCCGCTGAAACGTCCAGCACGATCAGTGCCCACGGCTCGTGGCCGCCCGCCGGGCTCGGCCGGTACTGCCCGAAGGCCGGGCTGCCGTTGGCCACCACCGGCACCAGCCGGGAGCCCCGGCAGCCGTGGCCCGGGCCGAGCATCCACTCGCGGATGTCCGTGTGCCCGGTCAGCCACAGCGCGTACGGCGGCATGTTGAGCGTGACGTCCTCGTGCAGCAGCGCGGCCAGCCCGTCCATGTCGTAGGCCTCGAAGGCGCTGACGTACCGGGCGAGCAGCGCGCGGTGGTCCTCGTCCAGCACGGGGGCTGGGCGGGCGGCGGCGGTGTCGGCGGCGAGGGTGGCGCGCGCCCGCTGGAGCGCGCTGTTCACCGAGGCGACGGTCACGCCGAGCAGTTCGGCGACCTCGCCGGCCTTCCAGGCGAGCACCTCGCGCAGGATCAGCACCGCCCGCTGGCGGGGCGCCAGCCGCTGGAGCACGGCGACGAAGGCCAGCCGCACCGACTCCCGCTGGGCGGCCACCTCGGCCGGGTCCCCGGTCTCGGGCACCACCCGGCCGTCCGGCGCCGGGCCGATCCAGGTGACCTCGGGCAGCTGGGCATCGGTCGCGGTGGCCACGGTGGACGGGCCGGCCAGGTCCATCGGACGGGCCCGGCCGTTGCGGCCGTTCAGCGCGTCGAAGCAGACGTTGGTGGCGATCCGGTACAGCCACGACCGCAGGGCCGCCCGGCCCTCGAAACCCCGGTACCCGCGCCAGGCCCGGACCATGGTCTCCTGCACCGCGTCCTCGGCCTCGAAGACGGAGCCGAGCATGCGGTAGCAGTATCCGGTCAACTCCGTCCGGTGCCGCTCCAGCTGGAGCTCGACCGGCTCCTCCGTCATCAGGTCGGCCATCGCCCTGCCCCCGTCCCACACCGTTTCCGGCCCTGCCGGTGATCGGCACGAACGTATCGCAGACCACCGACACCGGCCGTCGCGACCGGGGCGTCGACGGCTCCGGCCTCGCCGACGCTTCGGTCGCTTACTCCGAACGGACGGCGGCGGGGCGGGAGCCGTCGTGCGGCTCCCGCCCCGGTGGAGGACGGAACGGCCGACGAACCGACGCGCGGTCGGCATCCGGCCGGCCCGTGACCGGCGCGCGGCCGAACGCGATCAGTGCGCGATCAGAGCCCGATCAGTGCGCCGAGTGCTTCTCGGCCCCGCGGTGCCGGTGGCCCTTGAGCTCGGCGTGCTGCGCGGGTGCGGACTGCACGGACCCCGTCCGGATGTCCCGGCCGCCGTGCCGGAAGGCCGCGTCACCTCCGTACGCGCCGCCGGCTCCCGCCGCGGCGCCGGTGCGCGGGCTCGGTGGGGACGTCATCGGGGTCGTCGCCATGCCCCGGCGTTCCAGCAGCTCCTGGGTTCCCCTGCGGAGCTTGTCGGTGCTGCCCGGTGTTCGCTTGGTCATCGTCGGCCTCCCATCGGCGGTGGCCGGCCGGGTGTCGGCCGGAGGGACCGCACGGGCGTTATGTCCCGATTATGGCCGAGTTACACCTGGGAGTCCGTTCCGGTGTCCGGGCGGGGAACCGTCGGCACCGACCCCCGGCGGCGGACCCTGCACCGCACACCCCGCACCACCGCCTCAGCCCATCACCTCGTGGACGTAGCACCAACGCCAGTCCTCACCCGGCTCGTACGAGCGGATCACCGGGTGGGAGCTGTTGTGGAAGTGCGAGGTGGCGTGGCGCTGCGGCGAGAAGTCGCAGCAGCCGATGTGGCCGCAGTCCAGGCAGACCCGCAGATGCACCCAGTCCCGACGGCCCTCGGCGAGACAGTCGGAGCAGCCGTCCGCGGGCGGGAGGGGCGCGATGTCCCGGGGTGCGGCGGCGAGGTCTTCGCAGGCACTCATGGACGCAGAGTAGTGACGACCGCCCCGGACCGCGCCCCGAGACACGCTGCACTCCGCACCCGCCCCGCCGCGGACCGCCCCGGACACGGACACGGACCGCCGGCCGGTCCGCCACCCACCCGGCCCCGCCTCCCGCACCGGACCACGCCCGGCACCCCCGCCCGGCGGCCGACCCCGGCGTGGGAGCATGCCAACCGTGGTGGACGTGACGGGGAGAACGAACAGCGACACCGGTGGCACCCCCACCGCCGAGGGGCCCGACCAGGCGCCGACGAGCAGCGCCGGGGCCCCGCCCGACCTTCCGGGCATCGCGGGCACCGGCCGGGTCCGGCAGCCCGTGGCGCTGATCCGTCTGCTCGTCGGCCTGGGCGCGATCACCCTCACCCTCCTGCTCGCCGACTACGCCCGCGCGACCACCGGCGGCATCGCCGCCGACGTCGCCCAGGCCGCCGAGCTGGTACCGCCCCCGCTCGCCGGCATCGCCGCCGGACTCACCACCGCCGCCCTCCTGCTGGTCCCCGCCTACTCGGCGACCCGGCGGCTGCTCGGCGCGGTGCCCGACCGCCGGCACGTCCTCCAGCACCTCGCCGACGGTCTGCTGGCCGCCGTCCTCGCGTACGGCGTCTCGCTCGTCATCGATCTCTGGATCGACGGCCCCGCCCCGTTCTCCCTGGTCTCCGCGCTGACCCAGCCCCTGCCCGGCGACGCCCTCGCCCGCACCGAACCGGTGTACGGCTACCTCGCTCCCGTCCTCGCCTTCCTCACCGCGTCCGGAGCCCGCGAACGACGGGTGCCCCGAGCCGTCCTCACCCTCTCCGGACTCGCCGGGCTCGCCGGCGGCTTCGCCACCCCGACCGCCCTGCTGCTCGGACTGCTGATCGGCTGGACGGCCGCCCACGGCACCCGCTACGCCGTCGGCACCCCTGACCCCCGGCCCCGGCCGGCGCAGCTCCTGCACACCCTGCGCGAGGCGGGCCTGCGCCCGGTCGCCGCCGTCCCGGCCGGCCCCGACCGCTACCTCGTCCACCAGGAGGCCGGCCGCCCCGACCTCGACGTCCAGGTGCTCGACCGGCAGGCGGTCACCGCCGCCCTGGTGCAACGGGCCTGGCGCCGGCTGCGCCTGCGCACCGCCCCGCACCCGCGGGCGCTGCGCTCGCTCCGCACCGGCCTGGAACACGAGGCACTGGTCTCGTACGCGGCCGTCGCCGCCGGGGTCCGCACCTGCCGGATCGCCGCCACCGCCGAACTCGGCCGGGACACCGCACTCGTCGCGTACGAGCGCCTGCCCGGCCGCACCCTCGACCTGCTCGCCGACGACGAGGTCACCGACGCGCTGCTCGTCGACGCCTGGCGCCAGCTCGCCCTGCTCCAGCGGCGCGAGATCTCCCACCGGGCGCTGGTCCCGTCCGCGCTGCTGGTCGACGGGGCCGGCTCGGTGCACCTGGTGGACTTCGCGGACGGCGACATCGCGGCGAGCGACCTCGTCCTGCGCTGTGACATCGCCCAGCTGCTCACCACCCTCGCGCTGCGCACCGGCGCCGAACGCTCGGTCCGGGCCGCGGTCGCGGTACTCGGCCCGGACGCGGTCGGCGCGGCCCTCCCGCTGCTGCAACCGATCGCCCTGTCCCGCAGCACCCGGCACGCCCTCAAACAGTCCTCCGCCCTCGCCAACTGCACACCGGCCCCGGCGGCCGTCCCGCCCCAGCGCCCCGCGCCGGACACAGCGGGCACGCCCGGCGCGCCCGACACGGACGGCGCTCCCGCCGCGGCGACGCCTCCCGACCTGCTCGACGCCATCCGCACCGAGGTGCTCCGCACCCGGCCGCAGGCACCGGTCCGCCCGGTCAGGCTGGAGCGGCTGCGTCCCCGCACCCTCCTCGCGGTCGGCGGCGGCGTGGTGGCCGGCTGGCTGCTGCTGCCCCAGTTCTTCGCCACCGAACAGAACCCGATCGCCGCCGTCGTCGATGCCGATCCGCTCTGGCTCGTCCTCGCCCTGCTCGCCGCGGCCGCCAGCCACGTCATGTCGGCGATGGGGTTCGTCGGCTTCGTCCCGGAGCGGCTGGACTTCCGCAACGCGGTGCTCGCCCAGGTCGCCGGCTCGTTCGTGAAGCTGGTCTCCCCCGGTGGGGTGGGCGGCGTCGCCCTGAACATCCGCTTCCTCCAACGGGCCGGCATCCCGACCC
Source organism: Kitasatospora sp. NPDC002965 (assembly GCF_040611255.1). Taxonomy (NCBI): domain Bacteria; kingdom Bacillati; phylum Actinomycetota; class Actinomycetes; order Kitasatosporales; family Streptomycetaceae; genus Kitasatospora; species Kitasatospora sp. NPDC002965. Next base: position 39,295 of record NZ_JBEXNT010000012.1, read on the forward strand.
CCCAGGCGGTGTCCAGCGTCGGCGTGGGCCAGCTCCTCGGCCTGGTGCTGCACCTGCTGCAGCTGGGCGCCTTCGTCTACCTGCTGGGGCTGGAACCCGGCGGCTCCGAGCTGGACGCCCTGCCCGCCGTGGTCGGCGGCCTCGTCGGGGCGGCCGTGCTGCTGGCCGTGGTGTCCACCGTGCCGCCGGCCCGGCGGTGGCTGGCCGCCAGGCTGCGTCCGCTGACCGCCGAGGTCCTGCCCCGGCTGCTGGAGCTGCTCCGCAACCCGGGGCGGCTGGCGGTCGGGATCACCGGCCAGCTGCTGGTCTCGATCTCGCTGGTCGCCTGCCTGTACTGCTGTGCCCGGGCGGTCGGGCGGGAGCCGGCCTTCGCCTCGGTCGCGGTGGTGTTCCTGATCGGCAACGCGGCCGGCAGCGCGGCGCCGACCCCGGGCGGGGCCGGCGTCGTGGACAGTGCGCTGGTGGCGCTGCTGGAGCACACCGCGTCGATGGAGGAGGGCGGGGCACTGGCCGCCGTCGCGCTCTACCGGCTGCTCACCCTCGTCCTGCCGGTGCTGCCCGGCTGGGCCGCGTTCACCTGGCTGCAGCGCCGCCGGGCCCTGTAGCACCGACCGCCGGGTGCGGCCGTCCCTGACCTCCGACCGGCGTCGGCCCGGCTTCGGGGCGCCCCGGCGCGCGCTCCGGCGAGCGCCTACTCCCGGTACTCGTCCTCGTCGAGCTGTACCACCCGGCTCTGCTCGGCGACGTCCGCGACGTCGGTGGCCGGGTCCGCGCCGAGTGCCCGGCGCTCCGCGAGCTCGTCGTACTCGTCCTCCTCCACCTCTTCGTCCGGCTCCACGGCCTCGGCGACCTCGTCCAGGTAGTCCTCGTGGTTCTGCGGCATGACGTCCGTCCTCGCTGCTCGGAGGCTCCCTCGGGTCCGGTGGGGGTACTGGAAGTATCCGCCGCCGGGCGCCCGGGCGCGACGCGCCGCCCGCCGACCGGCGTACGTCCACGGCCGCTGCGGGCCCGCCCGGCTGTGGCGGATTGACCCACGAAAGAGACCTGTGAATGCACCATGAACGGGGTTCACTCGCTCCCTAGGCTCATCGCCATGACGACGAACACGACCACGAACGCCGCGCAGACCCGGACCCGGCCCCAGGACCAGGACCAGGACCGGATCCGGCCTCGGGCCCACGAGGAGCACCCGCCTGCCGGCCGCCTCGACTACGCCCGCACCGTCCCCAAGGTCTTCCGCGCGATGATCGCCCTGGACGCCGCCGCCCGGGAGGGCCTCGACCCGGCCCTGGTCGAGCTGGTCCAGGTCCGCTCCTCCCAGCTCAACGGCTGCGCCTACTGCCTCGACATGCACATCAGGGACGCCCGCAAGGCCGGTGAGAGCGACGAGCGGATCTACCTGCTCCCGGTCTGGCGCGAGGCCCCGGAGGGTGTCTACAGCGACCGCGAGCGGGCCGCCCTGGCGCTGGCCGAGGAGATCACCCACATCGGCGGCGGCGTCTCCGACGCGGTGTACGGGCGGGCCGCCGCACTGTTCGAGGAGAGGGAACTCGCCCAGCTCATCTCGCTCTGCTTCACGATCAACGCCTGGAACCGGATCAACGTGGCCACCCGCAAGGCCCCGGGTACCCGGTAGCCGCCGGCCGCGCCACCGGCGCCCCCGCCCTCGGGGAGAACGGGTCACAGGCCGCCGGGGGTACGATCGGTGCCGTACCAGCAGGGCTTACCCACACCTCCCGGTGGCCCCGAGGCCCATACGAACGACGGGGAAATCATGTCCGGCTCGCACTACTTCACCGGTGCACCCGAGGTCGCCAGCGAACGCCGCCCGATCACGGTCACCCTGCCGGACCTCACCCTGGAACTGACCACCGACGCGGGCGTCTTCTCCCGCACTCGGCTGGACCCGGGCACCCGGATCCTGCTGGAGCACGCGCCCCCGCCCCGGGTGCGCGGCCCGATCCTGGACATCGGCTGCGGCTACGGCCCGATCGCCCTGACCTGGGCCAGCCGGCGCAAACGGCTGCCGGTCTGGGCGGTCGACGTCAACACCCGCGCGCTGGAGCTGGTCCGGTTGAACGCCGAGGCGCTGCGGCTGGGCAACGTGCAGGCCGCACTGCCCGAGGAGGTCCCCGCCGACCAGCGGTTCGCGGCGATCTACTCCAACCCGCCGATCCGGATCGGCAAGACCGCGCTGCGCAGCCTGCTGGAGCAGTGGATCGGCCGGCTGACCCCGGACGGCTCGGCGTTCCTGGTGGTCCAGAAGCACCTGGGCTCGGACTCTCTGCAGCAGTGGCTGAACGACCAGGGCTACCCGACCACCCGCGTCACGTCGGTGAACGGGTTCCGGATTCTTGAAGCGCGGCCCCGCCCGACGGCGGGCGAGGGCCCCGAGAGTGGACGAGGTACGACGTCGTGAAGCAGCTCCGCGGGACCGAACTGAAGCGGCTGCACCGCCAGTGGCGGCGTGGCAACGAGTTCCGGCTCGCGATGATCCTCGAAAACCTGCAGTCGCCGTTCAACGTCGGCTCGATCGTGCGGACCGCCTCCGCGATGGGTGCGGAGAAGCTGTACCTCACCGGCGACACCCCGTCGGTGCGGTCGGCGGGTGCGCAGAAGGCCGCGATGGGTACCGACAAGTACCTGAAGGTCGAGTACTTCCCGACGATCGCCGAGGCCGTGGCCGCGGCGAAGGGCGACGGCTTCAAGGTCGTCGGGCTGGAGCTGGCGGACGAGGCGGTGCCGATGTTCGCCGCCGAGCTGACCCCGGCGGTCGCCTTCGTGCTGGGCCACGAGGACCGCGGTGTGACGGCGGACGCGCTGGCGCTCTGCGACCAGGTGGTGTTCGTGCCGCAGCTGGGCCGGGTCGGCTCGCTGAACGTCTCCGCCGCCGCGACGGTCGCCTGCTACGAGGCGCGCCGCCAGGGGTACGCGATCACCGGAGCCCCGGACGGCTCCGACGCGGGCGGTCCCGACGAGGGCGACCTCGGCGACGACTGACCGCCCCGACCGACCCGCCGCCGGCGGGGCACGACGACCGGCCCGCCGCCGGCGGGAGGGGGCGCCCCCTCCCGCCGGCGGCGTGCGTCAGACCTCGACGAGCACCTTGCCCCGGTTGCCCTCCCGGTCCAGGTAGAGGCTCCGGTACGCCTTCGGGATCTCGTCGAACCCCTTGTGCACGGTCTGGTGGTAACGGATCTCCCCGTCCCGGACCAGCCCGCCCAGTTCCTGGTGCATCTGCGCCAACAGCGGCTCGGTGAACCACTCCTGGGCGAAGATCCCGCGGATCGTGGTGCGCGGGAACATGATGTACGGCAGCAGCCGGGGTCCGGTGAGATCTCCGTTCACCGTGGTCGCCCACTGCCAGCACACGGCCACCTGGCTGTCCACGTTGAGCATGGTGAACACCGCGTCGGTGACCGTGCCGCCCAGGTTGTCGAAGTACCGGTCGACCCCGTCGGGCGCGGCGAGCGACAGCGCCTGACGGACCTTCTCGGCGTCGTCGGTCTGGTCGTAGAGGACCACCTCGTCGAAGCCCAGCCCCCGCAGGTACTCGGCCTTGCCCGGCGAGGCGGTGGTGCCGACCACCCGGCCGGCCCCGGACCGCTTGGCCAACTGGCCGACCAGGGTGCCGATCGAGCCGGACGCGCCGCTGATCACCACGGTGTCGCCGGGCCGCACCGCCATGAACCGGGTGAGCGTGCCCCACGCCGTCATCCCCGGCGCGCCCATGATGCCGAGGGCGGTGGAGACCGGCAGCCGCTCGTCGTACCAGGCCGGGTCGAGCCGCCGGTAGGCCGGGAAGACCATCGGGAAGGTCCCGGTCTTCCACAGCTCCTCGGCACCGTTGTGCACGACGTGGCTGCGCCAGCCGCCGAACCCCTGCACGAGGTCGCCGACCCGGAACGCCGCCTCCGGCCCGGCCTCGATCACCTCCATGATCGAGTCGGCGCCCATGTGGTGGCCGATCGGTGTCTCCAGAGCGAGCCCGTTCTGGTACGGGTCGACCGAGACGTACCGCGTCCGGAAGAGCATCTCGTCCGGCCGGAGGTCGATCTCGACGTCCTCGACGACCTTCCGGTAGATCCGGTTGACGTCGGGCACCCCGTCCAGGTGTTCCCGGACCACCCACTTCTCGATCCTCATGCGAGGGCTCCTGTCTCCATGTTCTCGGTGTCCTTCGCGGCGTCACGCTTACCCGGGGTCCCGCCGGTCCCGCCCGTCCCGCCGGTCTCCCCGCCCTCGCCGCCCCCGTCGGCCGGCCCGGCCTGCCGCGGCGGCCCGCCGACCGGGATGACCCGGTGCGTCGGCAGGGGCGCGCTCAGATCGACCTCGGCCGCGAACTCCAGACCGTCGTCCCGGCAGATGAACTGCACGACGTGGCGGCCGGCGGCGGCCGCCCGGATCAGGCCGCCGATGGTCGCCCAGACCCCGGAGAGGTAGAAGCCCGACAGCCCGGGCAGCACCGGACCGCTCTTCTTGATCTCCGCCTCGACCGTCTCGGCGCCCTCCACGAACGGGTTCCACCCCGGGAAGGTGCCGTCGTAGACGCCCGTGTAGCGGACCTGGGTCAGCGGGGTCGACACGTCGGCGACGGCCACCGCGTCCTTGAAGCCGGGGAAGCGCTCGTCCAGGAAACCGGCGATGCCGTTGCGGACCCGCCGCTTGGCCGCCATGTACTCCCGGCCGTGCTTGACCGGCAGCGTGTGCAGTTCCTCGCCGCGCCGGACCCGGGACGACTGCTCCGGCCCCTCGTGCAGCGCCCGCCACGGGGCGATGTCCGAGAAGTACGTCGCGAACACCACCGTCGACTCGGCCGGCGCCAGCTCCGGGTAGTGCCGGGTGCGGAACTGCACGTTCATCGAGCGGCAGCGGATCCCGGTCAGCTCCCGCGCCTGCTCCTCCGTCAGCAGGTACGTGGTGCAGGGATCCCCCTGCGGGAAGGGCCGGCGCAGCCCCAGGAAGAGGGAGACGTAGCCGGGCGACAGCTGGCCGGGCTCGTCGATCAGGGAGGTGTACAGCCGCCGGTAGGTGTCGTTGAGGTACCGGCCCTTGAGCAGCTTCATCACCGTGGTGTGGCCGTCCGCGGCGGAGACCACGATGTCGGCGCGGAACTCCCGGCCGTCACTGAGCCGTACTCCGACCGCGCGGTCCTGCTCGACCAGGATCTCCTCGACCTTGGCGTTGTAGGTGATCTCGCCGCCCAGCTTGCGGTACCGCTCCTCGATCGACCGGGCCAGCCCGAGCGAACCGCCCTCGGGCACCCCTGCGGCCTGGTTGGCGTGCGAGGCCAGCTGGAAGTAGAACGGCAGCACCGGGAAGGCCGGGTGCTTCTCGTAGAGGATGAAGTTGAACGCCTCGCGCAGCAGCGGGTCGCGGAACCGCAGCGCGAAGTCCGTCATCAGCACCGTGATCGACTTGCGGATGGTGTTGAAGTACGGGACGAACGAGGCCAGCATCCGCCAGCGCTCCAGCCTGCCCATCAGCCCGACGGGCTTGAGGAACGGGTAGACCGCGAGTGCCTTGCGGAAGGTCCGGATGCCGGCGCAGAACTCCCGGATCGGCGCGGCGTCGGCCGGGGAGAGGTCGAGCAGGTGCGCCTCCAGCCGGTCCGGGTCGGAGTAGAAGTGGACCGCCCGGCCGTCCCTGCCCCGGACGATGTTGAACACGTCGAAGTGGCGCATCTCCTTGCCCTGGAGCGCCCCCAGTTCGAGCCAGATCTGGTACATCTCGTTGCCCGGTCCGTTGCCGAGCAGCCAGCTGATGCACCAGTCGAAGGTGAAGTCGCTGCGGTCCCATCCGGTGCACGAGCCACCGGGGATCTCGTGCATCTCGAAGACCTGCGTCCGGTAGCCGTTCATCCGGGCGTAGCACCCGGTGGAGAGGCCGCCGAGGCCGCCGCCGACGATGATCATCGTCTCCCGTCGGCGCTTGGCGTCCGGTTCCCGTGTCGTCATTCCAGCCTTCCTCGTCCGTACCGTTGGGTGCGTTGCCGTTGCGTTGCCGTTGTCGGAGGGTGCTCACCACGCGATCGGGAGCGCCTGCAGGCCGTTCACCATCGCGTCCTCCTTCCAGCGCAGTTCGCGCTCGGGGACGGCCGGCCGCAGACCGGGCAGCCGGGCCAGCACCCGCTCGATCGCCACCTGGAGCTCCAGCCGGGCCAGATGGGCGCCGATGCAGTAGTGCACGCCGTGGCCGAAGCCGATGTGCGGGTTGCCCGGGCGGTCCAGGACGAGGCGCTCCGGCTCCTCGAACACCTCCGGGTCGCGGTTGGCGGCGGCGGTGGCGATCATCACGGCCTCGCCGGCCCGGACGGTCACCCCGCCCAGCTCGACGTCGGCGGTGGCGTACCGGGGCAGGCTGAAGCCGGTGAGCAGCGGCACGTACCGCATCAGCTCCTCGACGGCCCTGGGGATCAGCTCGGGCTGCTCCCGCAGGCGCCGCATCTCCTTGGGGTTCACGAGCAGTTGGTAGAAGAAGTTGCCGATCTGGTTGGTGGTGGAGACGAAGCCCGCGATCAGCAGGTCGCAGGCGATCGAGAGCAGTTCGTCCTCACCGATCAGCCGCTGCTCGCGGCAGGCCCGGACCAGCACGGTGAGCAGGTCGTCGCCCGGCTCCCGGCCGCGCAGCTCCAGCACGCCCGCCATGTAGTCGATGAACGCCTGGCCCTCGACCGCGAGCACCTCGCCGGGGGTGACGGCGGAGAGCACCGTCTCGGCCCAGCTCCAGAGCATCCGGTGGTCCTTGGCCGGGATGCCGAGCACCTCGCAGATGATGGTGGTCGGCATCGGGATGGCGAAGTCCTCGACCAGGTCGGCGGGGTGACCGGCGGCGATCATGCCGTCGATCAGCTCGTCCGCCAGCTCCCGGGCCCGCGCCCGCAGCCGCTCGACCCGGCGGGCGCTGAACTCCCGGGCCACCAGGGAACGGAGCCTGGTGTGGTCGGGCGGCTCGGTGGAGAACAGGCCGGCGCCGGTACGGGCGACCGGGCGCATCCGGGGCTGGTCCCGGCCCATCGCGGCGGCGAGGCTGAACCGCGGGTCGGCGAGCACCGTCCGGACGTCCTCGTAGCGGGTGGCCAGCCAGGCGCCGTCGCCGTACGGCATCCGGATCCGGACCAGCGGCTTGTCGCGCAACTCCGCGTACGTGGGGTCGAGTTCGAGGCCGGTCGGCTCGAAGGGGTAGGACAGCGGCTGGTGCTGCCTGAGCATGAGGGGGTCCGCCTCTCGTGCGGGGGTAGCGGGGGTAGCGGGGGTAGCGGGGGTAGCGGGGGTAGCGGGGGTAGCGGGGGCGCCGGGGACAGTGGGAGCGCCGGGAGTGGTGCTGCCGCGCGGCCGGCCAGGGGCAGGCAGGGCGGTACCGGTCTCAGGACACATGGACGTCGACTCCGGTGAGGATCGACCGGGCGAGCCCGGCGTTGTGGGCGATGAACTCGCGGTCGAGCATCTCGGCGTGGGTGCCGAAGCCCTTGAAGACCGCGGTCCGGGTGGCCGAACTCCCGTGCCAGGCACCGTGCCGGCCGGCCTCGTAGAGGGACACCTTCTCGTCGTCGGAGATCACGCTGAGCGCGGCCGCGACCACCCCGAGGTTCGGGGTGCGGCTGCAGAACCTCAGGTAGTCCCGGGCCTGTTCGCGGGTCTCCTGGGCGACCACGTCCGAACCGGTGTGCCGCCGGAGGTGCTCGGCCAGCTCGCGCTCGAAGGCCTGGACGTGCTCGTCGGCGAGGTCGAAGGACTCCGGGATCCGGTGCGAGTCCATGATCACCACGTTGGGCACCGCCCGGCCGCGCCGCTCCAGCTCCTTGGCCACCTCGAAGGCGAGATTGCCGCCGAGCGAGTAGCCGAGCAGGGCGCACGGCCCGTCCGGCTGGAGGGACTCGACCAGGTCCGCGTACCGGTCGACCTTGTCGTCCCCGGTCACGTAGTTGAACGCGACCATCCGGTACTCCGGCAGGTGGGCCGCGAACTGGCGGTAGACCAGTCCGTGGCCGCCGGCGGGCGGGAAGCAGAACAGCGTCTGCTGCTGCTCCCGGTTGAACCAGAGGTACGGCTGGGCGCCCTCGATCCGGCCGGTGATGATGGCCTCGACGGTCTTCGCCATCCCGTGCAGGGTGGTGACCTTGAAAAGCTGGCTGACCGGGATGCTGATGTTGAACTCGGCCTGCAGGCCGTGGATCAGCTCGATCAGCCGGATCGAGGACCCCCCGGACTCGAAGAAGTCGTGCTGCAACCCGGGCTCCTCGACGCCCAGCAGGGTCCGCCAGTGCTCGGCCATCCGGACCTCGTAGAGGGTGACCGGCGGCTCGACGGCCCGGTCCGCCGCATCCGCCCGGGGCGCCGGCAGCGCGGCGACGTCCACCTTGCCGTTGGCGGTGAGCGGCAGCGTGCACAGCTCGGTGAAGTGGGTCGGGATCATGAAGGTCGGCAGGTAGCCGGCCAGGTGGCGGCGGAGTTCGCGGCGGTCGAGCGTCCGCCCGGGCGCCGGCACGCAGTACGCGCAGAGCACGTGCTCGCCGCCGCGGTCGGGCCGGACGGTGACCACCGCCCGCTCCAGCTCCGGCCACTCGGCGAGCTGGGTCTCGATCTCCCCCAGCTCGATCCGGTGGCCGCGCACCTTGATCTGCGAGTCGGCCCGGCCGAGCAGGTGCACCCCGCCGTCCGCGTCCCAGCGGGCGAGGTCCCCCGTGCGGTAGAGCCGGACCGGCTCGGTGCCGTCCGCACCGCCGAGCGGGAGGACGGCGAACCGCCGGGCGGTCTGCTCCTCGTCGCCGACGTAGCCGAGCGCCACCCCGGAGCCGCCGATCCACAACTCCCCGGTGACGCCGGGCGGGACGGGCCGCCCGTGATCGTCGAGGAGGTAGAAGGCGCTGTTCGGGAACGGCCGCCCGATCGGGACCATCCGGCTCGGTTCGAAGCCGTCCGTCGGTCCCTCGAAGTAGGCACTGTCGATGGTGGCCTCGGTGAGGCCGTAGGAGTTGACCAGCCTGGTCTCCGGACCGCAGAGGGCCCGCAGCCGCTCGTACTCCTCGACCTTCCAGACGTCCGAGCCGACCACCAGCAGTCGCATGAACCCCAGGTCCAGGCCCGTCCGTTCGCAGTGGCCGACGACCGTGCGGACCACCGCGGGGACGAACTCGGCGGCGTCCACCCGCTCGGCGCGCATCACCGCGTGGAGCCGGGCCGTGTTGAACAGCAGCTCCCGGCCGACCAGCACCAGGGCGCCGCCCGAGCAGAGCGCGCGGACCACGTCCCCGGTGAAGACGTCGAAGGAGGGGCCGGCCATCTGGAGGTGGACCCTGACCTCGGTGTCCAGCCGGTACTCGGCCCGCCACGCCTGGTAGGCCGAGGCCAGGTTGCCGTGGCCGACGCGGACGGCCTTGGGCCTGCCGGTGGAGCCGGAGGTGTAGATCACGTACGCCGGATCGTCGGGGCCCACCGCCGCGTCGGTGAACTCACCCGGCTCACGGTCCTGCTCCTCGTCCAGCTCGCCGGTGGTGACCAGACGGGCGGGCAGCCGACCGAGCCGCTCCCGGTCGTCGCCGACCAGCAGCCCGGCGCCCGCCCGCCCCACCATGTCCGCCAGCCGGTCCGCCGGGTGACCCGGGTCGAGCGGCAGGTAGGCGGCCCCGGTGCGGAGCACCGCGAGCATGGCGACGATCAGCTCCGGCGACTTCTCCAGGCAGAGCGCCACCACCGTGCCGGGCCCGGCGCCCAGCGCCCGCAGCCGGGCCGCGGCCCGCCGGGAGCGCTCGGCCAGCTCGCCGTAGCTCAGCCGCACGGTCGGGCCGGACTCGGCGGGCGCCGCCACCGCGAGCGCCGCCGGATCGGCCGCCGCCGCACGCAGGATCAGCTCGTGCACCGGCTCCTCGTGGGCCACCTGCCGGTCCGCACCGCTCCACCCCCGGAGCACCAGGGCGCGCTCCTCGCGGCCGAGCAGCTCCAGCCCGGTGGCCGCCCGCCCGGGGCCGGCCTCGGTCAGCCCCTCCAGGAGGTTCACGTAGTGGCCGGACAGCCGGGCCATCGTCTCCGGGAGGAAGAGGTCGGTGTTGTACTTGAAGACGCAGTGGAAGCGGTGCTCCGCCTCGTCCTCGTAGGCGGACAGAGTCAGGTCGAACTGCCCCTCCTCCTCGGGGAGTTCGATGTACTCCAGGCGATAGCCGTACTTCTCGGTGGCCACCTTGTGGTGGAGCAGGATGAACATCGCCTGGAAGACGGCGGAGCGGCTCGGGTCGTGCTGCAGCCCGAGCTTCTCCACCAGCAGCACGAACGGGTACTCCTGGTGGTCCAGCCCGCCGAGCACGGTGGTCCGCACCCGGTCCAGCAGTTCCGCCACGGTCGGTTCACCGGCCAGCGAGACGTGCAGCGGCAGCGGGTTGACGAAGTAGCCGTAGACGCCGGCGAACTCCTCGTCGGTGCGGCCGGTCACCGGGCTGCCGACGATGATGTCGTCCTGGCCCGCATAGGCGTGCAGCAGCAGGTAGTAGGCGCTGAGCAGCACCATGAAGACCGTGACGTTGTGCTCGCGGGCCAGCGCGTGCACCCGGGCGCTGAGCGCCTCGTCGAGGACGAAGAACTCGGAGGCGCCGTTGTGGGTCTGGACCGCCGGGCGGGGCTTGTCCGTGGGCAGGCTGAGGATCGGCACCTCGGCCGGCAGGTGGGAGCGCCAGTAGTCGAGCATCTTCGGCGCCTCGCGGCCCGCCAGGAAGGCGTTCTGCCGGTTGAGGAAGTCCAGGTACCGCGCGGTGACCGGCGGCAGCTCGGGCGCCCGGCCCTGCCGCAGCCCCTCGTAGACGGCGAGCAGTTCCTCGATGAAGGTGAAGGTGGAGATCGCGTCCGAGATGATGTGGTGGACGGCCTTCATGATCACCCAGCGGTCCGGGCCGCGCCGGAAGAGCCGGAACCGCACCAGCGGATCGCGTTCCAGGTCGTACGGCCTGCGGTACTCGCGGACGATCAGCGCGTGGATCTCGTCCCAATCCAGGTGCTCGACGTCGAAGACCCCGAAGTCCGGCTCCACCGCGGCCGAGATCCGCTGCACGGCCCGGCCGCCGTCCAGCACGAAGTTGGCCCGCAGGCCGGGGTGGCGCTCGACCATGGTCCGGAAGGCCACCGCCATCAGCTCGGGCTCCAGCTCCACCCGGACCTCGACCGCCCCGCCGATGTTGTAGGCGAAGCCGTCCGGGTTGAGCTGCTTGAGGAACCACAGCGCCTTCTGGTTCTGGGTGAGCGGGTACGCCGTCTCGTCCTCGTGGCGCTCGACCGCGACCGAGCCGACGCCGACCGGGTCCTCGTCCAGCAGTTCGGCCAGCGACTCGTGCAGCCGGGCGACCAGTTCGCCCACCGGTGCGTTGCTCAGCAGCGCCACCACCGGGAGGGTCGTGCCGAGTTCGGTGTTGAGCCGGGCCCGCAGCTCCATCGCGAGCAGCGAGTCCAGACCGAGGCCGCCGAGGCCGGCGCCGGGGTCGATCTGCTCGACGGGCGCGCGGAGCACGGTGGCGGCCAGGTGGACGAACCGCTCGCCGAGCAACACCAGCCGCTCGGCCTCGCCGGCGGCCCGCAGGGTGTCCAGGAGGCCCGCCCGCCCGGTCACCGGCGCGGCCTCCCGGGCGCTCGCGGCCAGGTCCGCGACCAGCGGCGGCGGGGCCGGGTACCAGGAGAGGAAGACCGGCCAGTCGACCACGGTGGCGACCAGCAGCTGGGCCCGGTCCTGCCCGAGCACCCGCTCCAGCACGGCCATCCCGGTCTCCGGGGCCAGCGAGCTCATGCCGCGGCTGTTCCGGTAGTGGTCGATCAGGCCGAGCTCCTCGATCATGCCGGTGGCCCAGGGGCCCCAGTCGAGGCTCATCGCGGGCAGGCCGAGGGACCGGCGGTGGTGGGCCAGGGCGTCCAGGAAGGCGTTCCCGGCCGCGTAGTTGGTCTGACCGGCGGTGGTCAGCAGCGAGGCGATGGAGGCGAAGAGCACGAAGTGGTCGAGTGGTTCGCCGGCCAGCCGGCGGTGCAGGGCGAAGGCGCCCAGCACCTTGGGGGCGTGGACGGCGTCGAAGGTCCCGCGGTCCAGCTCGCCCACCAGGGTGTCCCGGACCTGCCCGGCGAGGTGGAAGACACCGCGGATCGGCGGCCGGTCCAGCCGGTGGTACTCCGCGAGCCAGTCGGCCAGCGCGGACTCGTCGGTGATGTCCAGCGGTGCCGGGACGGGCTCCGCGCCGAGCGCCTCCAGCTCGCGCAGGAAGGCCGCGCGCCGGCCGTCCGAGCTCGCCGGGTCGAGGTCGCGCCACAGCTCGCGCGGCGGCAGCGGGCTGCGGCCGACCAGGATCAGCCGTCGGGCGCCGCGCCGGACCAGGGTGCGGCAGAGCAGCCGGCCGAGCGCGCCGAACGCACCGGTCACCAGGTACGCGGCGTCCGGTCGGAGGCAGGGCGGAAGCGGACGGCTGAGCCCCTCGCTCGGGCGGAGCCGGCTGGTCAGCCGTCGGCCCGGACGGAGCGCGATCTCGTCCTCGTCCGCGAGCGCGAACTCGCGCAGCAGCGCGGCCGCCTCGGCGTCGACGGCGGTGACGGTTGTGGTGGCGGTGGCGGTTGTGGTGGCGGCCGGACGGGTACCGGGGCCGGAGCCCGGACCGGCGCCCGGACCGGCGCCCGGACCGGCGCCCGACCCGGTGATCGGACCGGTGATCGGACCGAGGTCGACCAGCTTGCCCGGGTGCCCGGGCAGCTCCTGGTGGCGAAGCACCCGGCCGATCCCCCAGGCAGGCGCACCGAGCGGTTCGACCGGCTCACCGGGGGCGGTGGCCTGCGCGGACCGGGTGACGATGTGCAGCCGGGTGTGCGGGAGTTCCGTAGCCAGCAGCGCGGCGAGCGTGACCAGGCTGTACGCGCCGGCACCGGTGTGACCGGCCACCGCGTCGTGGTCGGCGGCGGCCAGCTCCGGCCGGTCGAGGTTCCAGAGGTGGACGACGGCCGCCGGGTCGGGCGCGCCTGCGGCCCGCCGGTCGGCCAGAAGTCGGGCGAGGTCGGCGGCGGAGCCCGGCTCGACGGTGGCCGGCCGGCCGTCGGCCGAGGGCCGGTAGCCGGTGGCCGGGAGAACCAGCTGGCAGCTGCCGCCGCGCGCGGCGATCTGCCGGGCCAGCGCCTCGGCGACGCCCTGACCGTCGGCGAACAGCAGCCAGTCGTCCGGGTGTTCGGCCAGGAGGTCGGGGGCCCCGGCAGCCTCCGGCAGCTCGATCCAGGCCGGTTCGACGAGCCAGCCGTCAATGGTGGCCAGGCCGACGGCGGTGGCCGCCTGTTCAATGTCGGCGGCCCGGAACCCGGTGACCCCGCCGAGCGGCGCGCCGTGCTCGTCGTGCACGGCGATGTCACCGACCAGCTCGAAGCCGGCGTCCCGGGTGACGGTCGCGTGCACCCAGAGCGGGCGGTCACCGACCGCCTCCAGCCGGACCTCCTCGATGGCGACCGGCAGCCGGATCCCGCTCCCGGCATCGGTGCCCGCCACCAGCAGCTGGGGGGTCAGCAGGGTCTGGAAGAAGGCGTCCATCACCACCGGGTGCACCTGGTGGTCCGCGCCCTGCCCGGCGACCGCCGTCGTCGGCCGGACCCGGGCCAGCGCCTCGCCGGGACCGATCCAGACCTCGTCGATGCCCTGGAACGCCGGGCCGTAGTGGTAGCCGAGCCCGGCCAGCGCCGCGTAGCAGTCGGCCCCGGAGAGATGGCGGACGGCCCGTCCGCGGATCGCCGCGACGTCCAGCGGTCGCCCCGGTCGGCGCCGCTGGCCGGGACGGACGGTCCCGACGGCGTGCACGGTGCGCTCGGGGCCGCCCCCGCCCGGGGCGCCGTCCTCTCCGCCCGCGGCGACGCCTCCGGCTCCCGCGCCGCCGGTCGCGATGGTGAAGCCCCCGTGCTCGGCGGAGAGGGTGAGCCGGACGGCCCGGCTCTCGTCGTCCGGGAGGAACAGCGCCTTGCGCAGCTCGATGCCGGCCAGCGCGGCGTCCGTGCCGCCGGTCAGCGCGCGGACCGCCTGGACGGCCATCTCCAGGTAGCCGGCGGCGGGGAAGAGCACCTCGCCCTGGATCCGGTGGTCCTCCAGGTAGGGCAGCGCCTCGGCGTCCAGCCTGGCCTCCCAGGCCGGTTCGGCGCCGGCCAGCCGGCGGCCGAGCAGCGGGTGGTCCAGCCGGCCCTGCCTGACCGCCTCAACCGACCGGGGCTCGACCCAGTGCCGGTCCCGTCGGAACGGGTAGCGCGGCAGGGGAACCGTCCGGCCGACGGGCTGGAGCACCGACCAGTCGACCTCGACACCGAGGTTGTGCAGGGCGGCCAGCGAGGCCGTGAAGGTCGCCTGCTCGTCCTCCTGGCGGCGGATCGAGGGCAGCGTGCGGACCTCGGGACGGTCGGCGCCCCCGGGGCGGGCCTCCACGGTCTCCTGGATCGAGCGGCCGAGCACCGGGTGCGGGCCGATCTCCAGGAAGAGGGCGTACCCGTCGTCGGCCAGCCGCTCGACCGCCTGCTGGAAGCGGACGCTGTCGCGGACGTTCTGCCACCAGTAGGCGGCGTCCAGCTCGGTGCCCCGCGCGGTGCCCTCACGTCCGGTGAGGTAGAGCGGCACCTGGGCCGGGCGGGGCTTGAGGTCGGCGAGCGACTCCAGCAGCTCGTCCTTGATGAGCTCCATCCGGGCGCTGTGGTAGGGCACTTCGACCGTCAGCGGGCGCACGAAGACCTGTTCGGCGGTGAGTGCGGAGGCCAGTTCGGCCAGCGCCGTCTCGTCACCGGCGAGGGTGAGCGACGTGGGGCTGTTGATCGCGGCCACCGAGACCGCGTCACCGTACGGGCGGAGCCGGCGGACCGCCTCGGCCTCGGTGAGTGCGACGGCCAGCATGCCGCCCGTCCCGGCCAGCTTCTGCTGGAGCCGGCTGCGGTGGACCACCACCTTGACCGCGTCCGCCAGGTCGTAGACGCCGGCCTCGTGGAAGGCGGCGACCTCACCGGTCGAGTGACCGACGACGGCGTCCGGCCGGACGCCGCGACTGCGCCAGAGCGCGGCCAGACCGACCTGGACCGCGAAGTTGGCGGGCTGGGCGAGCCAGGTCTCGGCCATCCGGGAGTGCGCCTCGTCGGCGGCCAGCTCGTCGGTCAGGGACCAGCCGGTGAGTTCGGCGAGGTGCTCGGCGCAGCGCTCGACGGCCTCCCGGTAGACGGGTTCGGTGGCGAAGAGCCGACGGCCCATCGCCCACCACTGCGGGCCCATGCCGGTGAAGACCCAGGCCAGCCTCCGGTGCCGGGTCTCGCGTCGGTGGCCGGTGAGCACCCGGGGGTGGGGCTCGCCCCGCAGGTAGGCGCTGAACGCCTCGTCCAGCGAGGCGCGGGCGGTGTGGCCCCGGGAGTCGTAGACCACGGAGAGCCGGGCGTCGTGGTGCTGGCGGCGGTGGGCCAGGGTGTGGCCGAGGTCGACCGGGCGGGCCGCGGTCCCGCCGCGGACGCCGGCCAGCTCGGCCTGCACGCCGGCGGCCAGCTCGGGCAGCGCGGCGGCCTCCCGGGCGGTGAGCGGCAGGACGGTCCAGACGGGCTGCCCGTCCGGCCCGGGCTGCGCGACCGGCACCGGCTGCGGGGAGGACTGCGGGAAGGACTGCGGGGACGACTGCTCCGGCGCCGGATGCTCCGGGGACGGCTCCCGCGACGACGGGAACGACGGCTGCGGGGCGGCCTCCAGCAGGACGTGCGCGTTGGTACCGCCGAACCCGAAGGAGTTGACCCCGGCGCGGGCCGGCCCCTCGTGCGCCGGCCAGGGAGTCGGCTCGGTGGGGATCTCGTACGGCAGGGTGGCCGGGTCGATCGCCGGGTTGAGCTGTTCCAGATTGATGTGCGGCGGGATCAGCCGGTGCTTGAGCGCCAGCGCGGACTTGATCAGCCCGGCCAGTCCGGACGCCGACTCGGTGTGCCCGATGTTGGTCTTCACCGAGCCGACGTAGCAGCGGTCGCCGGGGCGGCGGCCGACCGCCAGCGCCCTGGCCAGCGCGTTCGCCTCGATCGGGTCGCCGACCGGGGTGGACGTGCCGTGCGCCTCGACGTACTGCAGGCCGCCGGGGACGATCCCGGCCTCGGCGCAGACCCGCTCGATCAGCGCGACCTGCGCGTCCGGGTTGGGCACGGTGATGCCGTTGGTGCGGCCGTCCTGGTTGACGCCGCTGCCGATGATGACGGCGTGGACCGGGTCGCCGTCGCGGACCGCGTCGGAGAGCCGCTTGAGCGCGACCACCGCGACGCCCTCGGCCCGGACGTAGCCGTCGGCCGCCGCGTCGAAGGTGCGGGAGCGGCCCTGCGGGGAGAGGAACCCGCCCTTGGTCTCGGCGATCGTGTACTGCGGCGCGATGTGCAGCAGGGTGCCGCCGGCCAGGGCGAGATCGGTCTCGCCGCGCAGCAGGCTCTGTGCGGCGAGGTGGACGGCGACCAGGGAGGAGGAGCAGGCGGTGTCGAGGGAGACGCTGGGGCCGCGGAAGTCGAAGCAGTGCGAGATCCGGTTCGACACCATCGTCATCATGGTGCCGGTGGCGGTGTGTGCGGCCAGGGTCTCGAAGGAGAGGTCCGAGAACTGGACGATCTTGTAGTCCAGCGTGAACGCGCCCACGTAGACGCCGACCTCACGGCCCGCCAGCTCGGCGGGCTTCTGCCCGCCGTCCTCCAGCGCCTCCCAGGCCACCTCCAGCAGCTTCCGCTGCTGCGGGTCCATGTGGTCGGCCTCACGGCCGCTGATGCCGAAGAAGGCCGGGTCGAACTCGTCGAAACCGTCGATGTAGCCGCCTCGGCCGCCGACCAACCGGCCCGGCTTGGCCTTGTCCCGGCTGCCCAGGGTCGCCACGTCGTACCGGCTGCGCGGGGTCGGCGTGATGCAGTCCTTGCCCTCCACCAGGTTCTGCCAGAACGACCGGTGGTCGCAGGCACCGCCGGGCAGGCGGCAGCCGATCCCGATGATCGCGATCTTCTCCCGGTCCTCGCCGGCCGGGGAAGGGGCGGCCCGCGTGTGAGCAGCGGTACCGGCAGTGCCGGCGGGGTCGACGGGCGCGGAGAGGTCGGAAAGGTCAGAGAGGTCAGAGTGGTCGGAGAGGTCGGCTGAATCAGGAGAGTCGGGGGATGCGGCGAAGCATGAATCCGTCATGGTCGAGTCCTTGAGTCGCTGCGTTCGCGCGCGGCACGAGTGTGGGAGAGCCGCACGGGCATGGGAACAGCGGCCGTGGCCCGGCTCCGGGCAGGCCGGGAGACGGGCCGGCCGAGAGGGACGGGCCGGAGGAGAGCCGGGATTGAGCGCGGACGGTCGGACGGGAACGGAGGGCCGGCCGGCCGAACCCCCGGGCCCCGGACCGACCGGACCTGCCGGCGCGACCCGGGCGGTCAGGTCGACTCGGTCGCCCCGGCGAGTCGGACGGGTCAGGTCGATCCGGTCGGGGAGTCGTCGGCACGCACCGGCCGACGCCAGGCTTGGAGGTGACTGGCGATCACTTCCCCGGTGGCGGGGAAGTCGGCCGGGTTCTGCAGCCCCACCTCGACCGGCCGCCGGCCGGGCCGCCAGGTGAAGCTACCGAAGGCGTGGTCCCAGACGGAGAGGTCGGAGCCGTAGTGGCCGGCCTCCGCCAGGTCGACGCTGTGGTGCAGCCGGTGTTGTTCGGGCCCGGCGAGGACGTGGTTGAGCAGACCGATCCGGACGTCGATGTTGGCGTGCACGAAGTAGCCCTGGGCGACCACGAACAGGCCCACGACGAACACCGTCTCCGCCGAGAACCCGGCCAGCGCCAGCGACACCTGGACCGCGCCCTGGGTGAGCACCACGTCCAGCAGGTGGTTGACGCCGTTGTTGGCGACGTTCACCTTGTCGGGCACGTGGTGCACGCCGTGCAGCCGCCAGAGCCGGGGGTTGGTGTGACACCACCGGTGGACGAGGTAGTTGGCCAGCGAGCCGAGCAGCATCGCCACCGGGATCTCGACCCAGAGCGGCAGGGCCGGATGCGGCGGCGCCAACCAGCCGACGAGCGTCGTCACGGGCACCTGGGACAGGGCTCCGCCGATCATCGTCAGCACGAAGTAGATGCCGTACCAGCCCCACTCGCGCACACTGGGGGTCCATTCCGGTTCGTACGGAATCAACCATTCCAGAAGCGTCAGATAGGCAATGGTTCCGACCAGGAAGAGCTGACTCGCCCGGCCGAGATCCCAGCGCAGGCGCAGGGCCGCGACCGCTATCGCCACGAGGGCGACCAGCAGGGACGGGTAGGCGACATGGCGCAGCGCGGCCCGGAGCTGCCCTCCCATGACGACCCCCTTTCGCAGTCCACCGTCGAACGCTCACCGAAAGTGTTCGTTCAGATACTAAGGGCGCCCAGAAGTCGATGCGAGGGATTTTAGAAAAGAATCACATGGCGTTCAATTTGTCTGATGATAAGCAAACAAACTATCCGCCAGAAAGGGTGAAGAATCGGCCAAGCGACCCTGATCAATCGATTAGCGAATCATCACTCCGGAGCGCTTCACACTCCGGACCACCGGCGCCGTCTCCAGCGCCACCACCCCCTCCAGACCGCCCAGCCGACCGGTCAGGTAGGCGTAGAACGCCTCCACGTCCCGGCAGACCAGCCCGGCCACGAGGTTCGCGGGGCCGGTCGTCGCGGCCACGAACCCCACCTCCGGATGCTCCGCCATCGCGTGCCCGACCGCGGCGAGCTTCCCCGGCGCCACGGTCAGCCAGCAGAACGCCTCGACCTCGAAGCCGAGCAGCCGGGTCTCCACGTCCACGTCGAAGAAGAGCAGCCCCGACCCGGTCAGGGCGGCCAGCCGGCGCCGCACCGTCGCCTCCGAACCCCCGGTCCGGGCCGCCAGCCCGGCCAGCGGCGCCCGCCCGTCGACCGCGAGCGCCGCCAGCAGCGCGCGGTCCAGCTCGTCCGGCACCACCGGCACCACCGGTACCACCGGCACCGCGGCCGCCACGGTCGCCTCCGCCTCCGTCGGCTGCGCCTGGCCCGCACGCAGCCGACGCACCTGGTCCGCGTCCAGTGCCGAGGTCCGCCCGCTCCACGCGACCGTCCCCCCGACGAACGTCCGCAGCAGGTAGTGCGCACTGACGCCGAGCACCCGTGGCGTCCGGGGAAGCTTCCCCAGCAGGAGCTCCTCCCGGTCCGGCCGGACCTGCGAGCGGGTGTTGCAGACGATCTCGCCGCCCGACAGCAGGCTGACCCAGGACGTGTCCGGCCGACGGGCCAGCGCCTCGGCGAGCGCCGACGCCGCGTCCGGGACGCACCGGATCCGGGTGAGCCAGTCGACCTCGCCGAGCCGCCGGGCGTCGGTCCGCCCGACCACCCGCACCACCCCGGCGGTCCGCAGCCGTTGGTAGCGGCGCGCGACCGTCTGGTCGGAGACCCCGAGCACCTCGGCGACCCGCCGGAACGGCACCCGGCCGTCCACCTGCAGGGCGTGCAGCAACGCCCGGTCCAGCTCGTCCAGCGTCACGGTTTCCATCACCGGGACGGTAGTGGATGTCGAGATCCGCCGGAACGACCCCACCGGGCGGCGCGGACGGCGGCTCCGGACCGAGAGTGACGGTGCGCCGGGCCGCCCGGGCCGGCGCACGGACGAAGGAGTACGGGGATGCGGAAGTGGTGGCCGCTGATCGCGGTCAGCCTCGGGGTGTTCATGCTGCTGACCGACATCAGCATCGTGATCGTGGCACTGCCGGACATCGGCGCCGCGCTGGGCATGGACTTCGACGGCCTTCAATGGGTGATGGACGGCTACGCGCTCGCGCTGGCGGCCCTGCTCCTCGGCCTCGGCGCGCTCGCCGACCGGGTCGGCCGGCGGCGGGTGTACACGGCGGGCCTGGCGGTCTTCGCCGTCGCCTCGCTGGGCTGCGGGCTCGCCCCGAACGGCGGGGTGCTGATCGCGGCGCGGATCGTCCAGGCCACCGGCGGGGCCGCGATGTTCGCCACCGCGATGGCCCTGCTCAACCTCGCCTACCGAGGCCGGGACCGGGCGGTGGCGTTCGGCGTCTGGGGCGCCGTCAGCGGTGCCGCGGCCGCCACCGGGCCGGTCGCGGGCGGACTGCTCACCGAGTACCTGGGCTGGCGGTCCGTCTTCCTGGTCAATCTGCCGGTCGCGGTCGCCGCCGTGATCCTCACCCGCCGGACGCTGCCGGAGTCCCGGAACCCGGACGCGCACCGGATCGACCTGCCCGGCGCCGCCGCCTTCACCGTCGCTGCGGGCTCGGCCGTCCTGCTGCTGATCCGCGGCGGCGCGGACGGCTGGACCTCACCGTCCGTCCTCGGCGCGGCCGGGACGACCGCCGCCGCGCTCGCCGTGTTCCTGCTGGTCGAGCGCCGCAGTCCGCACCCCCTGCTGGACCTCGCGCTGTTCCGCAGCCCCGTCTTCACCGGGGTCATGCTCTGCGGCCTGGTCTACTCCGCCGCCGCGTTCTCCTACCTGCCGTACACCTCGCTCTGGCTCCAGTCGGTGCTCGGCGGGGGCCCGATGGCCGCGGGTCTCACGCTGCTGCCGATGAGCCTCGTCGCCTTCGCGGTCTCCGCCCTGGCCGGCCGCCGGCTCGCCGCCCTCCCCCCGGCGGTGCCGCTCGCCGGCGGGCTCGCCGTGATCGGCGCGGGCGCCCTTCTCCAGTGCACCCTCGACGCCTCGTCCACCTGGACCGCGCTGCTTCCCGGCCTCGCCCTGACCGGGCTCGGTGTGGGCGCGGTCAGCCCGGTCCTGGCGGCCGGCGCGATGGCCGCCGTCCCGCCGGAGCGCGGCGGCATGGCGGGCGGCGCCCTCAACACGTTCCGCCAGCTGGGTCAGGCCCTCGGGATCGCGGTCTTCGGTCTCGTCCTCCACCAGGGGCTGCGGGCCTCGCTCGCCGACGGAACCACCGGCGGATCCACCGCCGTCCCCGATCCGGAGGCCGCCGCCCGCGCCCTGAGCGCGGGAGCGCCGGTGCCCGGTATCCCCTCCGAGCTGGTCCGCGCCGCGTTCGCCACCGCGCTCGACCGCACCCTGCTGGTCGCCGCCCTCACCGCGCTGGCCGGCGCCGCAGTCGTCGCGGTCCTCCTCCGGGCCCGGCCGACCCCGGCCCGACCTCCGGCGGACGGTCGGCCCTCTGCGAACGGCCGGGCCACGGAGGAGCGGCCGAAGGGCACACTCGCCCAGCGATGACGGTCCGCCGCCTCGCCCGCGCAGGACGTCCTGAAGCAACGGAGTGAACGGAAGGAACGGAAGGAACGGACCAGGACCGGCCCGAGCAGCTGGTCCGTCGCGAGGTTCGGATCGTCCCCGGACCGGAACCCCGGTGTCCGGTGCGTCCGGGGCCGGGGGTCCGGGGAGCCGGGGCCCTGGCTCAGCCCCCGGAGGGGAGCCACTCCAGCGACTGGCCGTGCGGGCCGGTGCGGGCGAGCGGCCGCTCGTTCAGGGCCAGGGTGAAGAGCAGGTGCCCGGCCGCGGGGACGTCCGGCAGGCGGCGGTCCACCTCCGGAAGCACGCCCGGGCCCTCGTTGGAGATCCAGGGGCATGCCAGCTCACGCATCGTGGCGGCGAAGGACTCCCGCTCGTCGGGCGTCAGATAGGCGATGACCGCGCTGTGGAAGACCACCGGCGTCGCTCCCGCCGGGGCGGCCGCCACCAGCTCTCGGATCGTCCCGTTGAGGTCCCCGCGGACCAGCTCGGGCGGCTCGGCGCGGGCGATCCGCACGGCGCCCCGCAGCCGGGCCAGCCGCTGGTGCTGCTCGGGCCAGACCAGGGACTCCAGCCACCGGACGTCCTGCGGGGCGGTGACGTCCAGCGGGTTCAGGTCGACGCCGGCCCGCCACGCGATCTCGGGCAGCCGGACGGGCTCCGGGACGACCGCCCCGCCCCGGTCACCGCCGGGCGGGGCACCGGACCCGCTGCCCGTCGTGAGGCACTCCAGGACGACCGGGCTGTCGGCCGGACCGAGAGCCGTGACACCGTCTCCGTGCTGGTACAGGTAGCGGTACCGGTCCGGATACAGGCAGAGGCCCGCCGAGGCGCCGACCTCGATCAGGGCCAACGGCTGCGGCAACCGGGCGAGCACCGGGAGCAGGGCGGCGCACCGGCCCGGTTCGTTCGTCTGCGTCCGGCGCTCCAGGACGGTGGCGCGCACCCGGGGCCAGTGCCGGGCGGTCCAGTCACGGAAGGCGGACTCGTCGTCGATCGGGCCGCCCAGGAAGCGCACCGCGCCCAGCAGCAGGTTGGGCTGACGCTTGGGCGGCGGGAGTTCGTCGATCAGTGCGAGCAGACCCGGGTCGCCGGAGACGGCCGAGGAAAGCCTCTCGTAGGACGGGGAGTTGCCCCGTGCCTCCGTCGTCGCGAACTGCCGGTACCGCCCCGCCGTGTCCACTTCCCGCTCCCCCTCCCGGACGATCGAGCCGGCAGCATACGAGGAGGGCCCCGGAGTCCGCCACGGGGCCTTCCGGCGGGCCGACGCCGGGCCGGGCCGGGCCGCCGGAGCCTCCCCCGCCCCCCGTACCGGCAGCTCGCGCGTCACCCGGCCGGGAGTGCCGCGCGGAACGGCCCGGGGTGCCCGATCGGCGGAGCGACGGCCTCGGTGACGCCCTGCTGCCCGAGGACGTCGCAGACCGACGCGAGCAGGGCCGTGTCGCAGTAGATGTGCAGTTCGGTGATCTTCGCCCACTTGATCCGCAGGACGTGCACGCCCTGGTTGGAGTAGTGGTTGCCCTCCCGGTCGGTGAGGTGGTCCACCCACTCGACGAACGCCACGGTGTCCCAGGGCCAGCCCTTGGCGACGACCTTCTTCAGCTCGAAGCGCAGGTCGGGCATGACCTCGGCCAGCCTGTCGTACCAGCGCTGGATCTGCTCCGCGTCGTGCCGCCCGCCCGCCAGGGCGTGCGAGCCGGAGAACCAGTGCTCAGCGTCGGGGGCGAACTGCCGGACGATAGCCGGGTAGTTGCCGCGATTGACCTCGGCGAAGGAGTTGCGCAGGTTGCGCCGGACGATGGCGTGATACACGTTTCCACCCCTGCTCGACATGGTGACGACCCGTCATCGACTCTAGGACCTCCCGGCGGCCGACGGCGTCCCGCCCTCCCCGGGCCCGGAGCCTCCACAGCCGCGCAGGGGCACGGGCGCCCGCCGCCCCGGGATCCGGC
Source organism: Kitasatospora sp. NPDC002965 (assembly GCF_040611255.1). NCBI lineage: Bacteria > Bacillati > Actinomycetota > Actinomycetes > Kitasatosporales > Streptomycetaceae > Kitasatospora > Kitasatospora sp. NPDC002965. The sequence continues at coordinate 62,423 of NZ_JBEXNT010000012.1, forward strand.
TCCGGCTCCGGCTCCGGCTTCCCGCGGCGGAGCGAGGCGGCGCGCCCCGGAGGCACCCGCTCGGCTCAACCCGAATCGTGGTGCGCGGCCGTTGTTCGCAGACTCGATGCAGGGGCGGACTCCAGGGTCGGACCCATACGGAAGAGGCATCCTCATGAGCAACGGTCTTCGCCACGTCCTCGCGGTGATCGCGGTGACGTCGGTCGGTCTCGGCCTGGCGTCCTGCGGCAGCGCCAAGGAGTCGACCGGCAGCACGTCCTCGGGCAGCGCGGCGTCGGGCGGGACGATCAAGATCGGCCTGCTGCTGCCGGAGACCAAGACGACCCGGTACGAGCAGTTCGACCGTCCGCTGATCGAGCAGAAGATCAAGGAGCTCGCGCCGAACGCGCAGATCGACTACTACAACGCCAACGAGAACGCGACCACCCAGCAGACCCAGGTCGACACCGCCCTCACCAAGGGCGACAAGGTGCTGATCCTGGACGCCGTGGACTCCAAGTCGATCCAGTCCTCCGTCCAGAAGGCGCACGACGCCGGCGTGAAGGTGATCGCCTACGACCGCCTGGCGCAGGGCCCGGTCGACGCCTACGTGTCGTTCGACAACAAGAAGGTCGGCGAGCTCCAGGGACAGGCCCTGGTGGAGGCCGTCGGCGACAAGGCGAACGCCGGGCAGATCATCATGATCAACGGCTCGCCCACCGACCCCAACGCGGCCGACTTCAAGGCGGGCGCGCACAGCGCGATCGACGGGAAGCTCCAGATCGGCAAGGAGTACGACACCCCGAACTGGGACCCGAACAACGCCAACCAGGAGGCCGCGGCGGCGATCACCGCGATCGGCGCCCCGAACGTCGTGGGCGTGTACTCGGCGAACGACGGCATGGCCGCCGGCATCGCGACCGCGCTCAAGGCCGCCGGCCTCAGCGTCCCGCTGACCGGCCAGGACGCCCAGCTCGACGGCGTCCAGCGGATCCTGGTGGGCACCCAGACCATGTCGATCTACAAGCCGTTCAAGCCGGAGACGGACGCCACGGCCCAGATCGCGGTCGCCTTCGCGCAGGGCAGGACGCCCGATCCCGCGCTGCTGCCGACCACCGTGACCAACGGCAGCGGCAACTCCGTGCCCGCCAACCTGATCACCCCGATCGTGCTGACCAAGGACAACATCAAGACCACGGTGGTCGCCGACGGCCTCTACACCCCGCAGCAGATCTGCACCGCCGACTACGCCGCCGCGTGCGCCGAGGCCGGTATCTCCTAGCAGCACACCGCCCGGCCCACCCGGCACCGGCCCCGGCCCCGACGCCCGAGGCCTGCCCCCGGCCGCACCACACGGCCGGCCCCCCGAATCCGTAGACGCCCCGCCCCCGCCCGGGCGGGGCAAGGGAGTTGGTCACTGTGGCAGGTGAGACCGTTCTGGCCCTGCGCGGGGTCTCCAAACGGTTCGGCGCCGTGCAGGCGCTCACCGACATCGAACTGGAGGTGCACGCCGGCGAGGTGCTCGCCCTGGTCGGCGACAACGGCGCCGGCAAGTCGACCCTGGTCAAGGCGATCGCCGGGGTGCACCAGCCGGACGAGGGCGTCATCGAGTGGAACGGCAGGCCGGTCTCCATCCACCGGCCCCAGGACGCCCAGCACTTGGGTGTCGCCACCGTGTACCAGGACCTCGCGCTCTGCGACAACCTCGACGTGGTCGCCAACCTCTTCCTCGGCCGGGAGATCCGGCGCTTCACCGTGCTCGACGAGGTCGAGATGGAGAAGCGCTCCCGCGAACTGCTGGACACGCTCTCCATCCGCATCCCCAGCGTCCGCATCCCGATCGCCTCGCTCTCCGGCGGCCAGCGCCAGGTGGTGGCGATCGCCCGCGCGCTGATCGGCTCGCCCAGGGTCGTGATCCTGGACGAGCCGACCGCCGCGCTCGGCGTCGAACAGACCGCCCAGGTGCTCGACCTCGTCGAGCGGCTGCGCGACAAGGGCCTCGGCGTGATCCTGATCAGCCACAACATGGCGGACGTCATGGCGGTCGCGGACACCGTCGCGGTGCTCCGACTGGGCCGCAACAACGGCGTCTTCGAACGGCGCTCCACCACCCAGGAACAGATCATCTCGGCCATCACCGGTGCCACGGACAACGCCGTGACCCGTCGGCAGGCCCGCGGCACGGAGGGCACCCAGTGAGCGACGACACCCCGGGCGGCGAGCAGCGCCGCCACGTCCCGCTGCCCGAGGACAGCATGCCGAAGGGGGGCGTCAACGCACCCGTCCCGGTGGCCCCCGAGGCGACCCCCGCCGTCGACCCCCGGCTGATCGTCCGCCAGGAGGGCGTCAAGGGCTACCTGGGCGAGTTCCGCCGCCGCCTCGGCAGCGGCGAACTCGGCTCGCTGCCGGTCGTCCTGGCCCTGATCGTCATCTGGGCCGTGTTCGGCAGCCTCAACAGCAGCTTCCTCTCCGCGCAGAACCTCTCCAACCTGTCGCAGCAGATCGTCGGCACCGGCATGATCGCGATCGGCGTCGTCTTCGTCCTGCTGCTCGGCGAGATCGACCTGTCGGTCGGCTCGGTCAGCGGCCTGTGCGCGGCGATCTTCGCGGTCATGAACGTCACCCACGGCGTGAACCAGTGGGTGGCGCTGATCGTGGCCGTCGCCGGCGGCGCCGTCGTCGGCCTGATCCAGGGCCTGTTCTTCGCCAAGGTCGGCGTGCCCGCCTTCGTCGTCACCCTCGCCGGCAACCTCGGCTGGAACGGCGCCATGCTGCAGATCCTGGGCTCCAGCGGCACGGTCAACCTCTCCGGCAACGACATCGTCTCCAGGCTGTACAGCACCATCTACGGTCAGCAGGCCGCCGCGTACGGCGCGGCCCTGGTCGGCGTCGCCCTGTTCCTCCTCGCCACGCTGGTCGACACCCGCCGCCGCCAGCGCGCCGGAGTACCCTCCCGGCCGATCGTGGACATCGTGCTGCGCACTGCGGTCCTGGCCGTCATCGCCTTCCTGGCGGCCTACACGCTCAACCAGTACAAGGGGCTCCCGCTGGCCCTGCTGATCTTCCTGATCTTCATCGTGGTGCTGGACTTCGTGCTGCGCCGCACCCGGTACGGCCGCCAGGTGTTCGCCCTCGGCGGCAACATCGAGGGCGCCCGCCGCGCCGGCATCAACGTCTCCTGGATCCGGATCAGCGTCTTCGTCATCTGCTCGACGATGGCGGGCATCGGCGGCCTCTTCCTGGCCGCGCAGATCCAGTCGGCCAGCCAGACCTCCGGCGGCGGCAACCTGCTGATGAACGCCATCGCGGCGGCCGTCATCGGCGGCACCAGCCTCTTCGGCGGACGCGGCAAGACCTGGTCGGCCCTGCTGGGCGCGCTGGTGATCGGGTCGATCCAGTCCGGCATGAACATCCAGGGCCTCAGCAACGCCATCCAGTTCATGATCACCGGCGCGGTCCTGCTCGCCGCCGTCGTCATCGACTCCCTGGCCCGCCGCACCCAACAGGCCGCCGGCCGCGCCTGACCCCGCACCACCCCGCGCACGCAGAAGCCCGGGTCGAATACATCCGACCCGGGCTCCGTCCGAGCCGCCTGCGGGATTCGAACCCGCGACCTACGCATTACGAGCCCGAGAGTGATCACGATGGCTACTGCCGGCATCGATCACTTGGTGATGAACCCGCAGGTCAGGACGTTGCGCCGTGATCCACGATCCCACCCGAACCGGCACGTGCTGCCCCGTCCGCTCACGCATCGCTCACGCATCGACCTCGCCACCTGGGGAGCCATCAGGGTTGATCCCAATGTCAGGTGATGGGAGTTCAGAGACCGCGATGGCAGCAAGCACCACCCGGCTCTCCCCCTAGATCCCTAGACTGTGCCAGAGCGATGCAGCACACGGCACGGCGTTGGGGGCAGGTTTGGAAGAGTCAGAATGCAGGGCTGCCACGGCCCCCATCCGTATCCACCAGATCCGCACTGCGCTTCTACAGCAGTACCAGGGCCTCATCTACGACGAAGACCTCAAGGGGTACGACCCTCAAGGCTACGAACAGCGTTTCCTCTCACGCGCGTTGACGGCAGCTGCTGTGCGCGAAGTGACGGGATGCGACCAGAGGACCGCTGGTGCCTCCGTCATCGACGGTGAAGACGACCAAGGCATCGACGGTGTGGCCGTCACCGAGGGCACACAAGAGGTCTGGCTCGTCCAAGCCAAGTGGAGTGACGAAGGCAAGGGCAAGCTCGACACCAATGCGGCGCACAAGCTCATCGCCGGCCTCCGCCTCGTTGAGCAGCGAAGCTTCGACCGCTTCAACGACCGCCTGGAACCAATCGCTGCTCGCGTCAACGCTGCAATGCACGACGCCCGACTCAGGGTGACTCTGGTCATCGCTGTCATGGGTACGGGGACGCTCAGCAAGGAAGTCGTCAACGTTCTCGAAGACGCTCGCAAGGACTTCAACGGGCTCGGCCCGGTCCTCGAGTACCGCGTGGTCCTCGCTGCTGACATCCTCCGACAGATTCGCGAGGATCTCGCTCCCGAATCTGTACAGGTCACTGTGCGGATGACGAACTGGCTCCGGCGGAACACTCCGCTCAGCGCCTACCAAGGCACTGTCTCAGCAAGCAACATCGCTGAGTGGTACCAGGAACACGAGAGTCGACTGTACGAGCAGAACCTCCGCCAGTCTCTCGGCACCACCCGCGTCAACTCGGGCATGCTGAGCACTCTGGTGGACGAACCGGAGAACTTCTGGCTCTTCAACAACGGCGTGACAGTGCTGTGCGATCAGCTGAAAGAAGAGTGGCCCGGGCGCCGACGTCCAGACGAGCCCGTGCATCTACACCTCTCAGGGGTGAGCGTCGTGAACGGCGCGCAGACCGTCGCGGCGGCGCACCGCGCCTCGAAGGCGTCGCCCGAGGCAGTCGAGGACGCTGAGGTCACGGTCAAGGTGATCGTCGTCGACAAGAACATGTCGGATCTGGCCCAGCGCATCACCGAGACAACCAATACACAAAATCACGTGGAACAACGCGACTTCATCGCCTTGGACGAGGTTCAGGCGATGATCCGCGAGGACTTCATGCTGTCCCTCCAGAAGTCCTATGTGTTCAAACGCGGCGAACCCGACCCGGCACCGGACGAGGGCTGCTCCGTGGTGCACGCCGCCATTGCCCTGGCGTGTGCGCACCGCAACACCGAACTCACCGTGCGGGCGAAGCGGGACACTGACCTGCTCTGGGAACGAGGTAGCGGAGGCGCCTACCCTCGCCTCTTCGGTGAGCGTCCAGGGGCCTTCCAGATCTGGCGCTCAGTACTCGTGCACCGCACCGTGGGCACCGCCCTCAACGAAGAACGCAAGCGCTTCCAGAAGCGCGCTGCCGACGTGAGCCAGCGAGGTGACCTACTCGTCACCCACCTGGTCTTCCAGCTTCTCGACCAGGACCGCATCGACGATCCGGAGTACGACTGGAATGTGGCGCTGCGAGAGGTTCCCGCCCTCACCAGTCGCGTCTTGTCCTGGCTGATCCACCACATCGATATGGAGTACGGACCGACCTCCTTCCTCAGTGGAACACTCACTGACGCCGGGCGGTGCAAACGCCTTGCAGAGCTGGTGCTGCGCGACGCCGCACGGGAAGGCGTCATTCCCGATCTGCCGGCCATCTACGAGGCCGCTAAGGAGGGCAAGCGCAAACCGCGCCGTCCCAATGCCGTGCCCACCCTCGTGGACCACGGAAGGATCACCGATGGAGTACCAATTCGCCTGCGCCTGTTGAACAAACCCGAGATCGACGCGCTCACCCCGTGGCTCACCGAGGACCCCCAACGCGGCGAGGCAACATGGGTGAACGACCGAACGCGGTGCCTCGTATGGGCAGTCGATGGGCAGGCATACTCACCCACGCGCCTCGTCCTCAACCTCTACGAGCTCGCAGGTTGGGAGGAAGCGCCTGTGGCGGTCCAGGGCCCTGCACGGTGGACGGTAGACGGTGGCGCAACCCTCTCGGAGTTGGCTCGGACAGTGCTTGACGAGCAGGCTGAAGAGGAATAGCCCGAGAGCAGCGCGGTGATGCCCGGCAACCGCCACAGGTTGCCGGGTCTCCGTACATTCGTCGAGCCTGCCAGGGTTCACACTCGTCCTGGCTCGCGGCGGAGCGAGCAGCTGGCCAGCGACTGAGCCTGGCCGGACGAGCGTGAATGAGACCAAGGTTTCGCTGTCGACCCGGCGGTTGAGGTCATGCTTTTGGTTCTTCCGGCTCAGCCTCGGGCTCCGTGCGCGCGTGCCGAGACTCGTACAGGTACGCACCGATCAGCCGGATGAGTTCATCAGCCCGCTCGCCCTCGCCGGTCAACGCGCCGGTCAGCTTCCCGAAGGCCCCCTCGTTGAGCACGGCCGCGTCGGTAAGGGCCTCGCGCAGGTCAGGGGAGAGGAGGAACTGATCCTGCGCATTGTTGTCGATCTGTTCGGCGATCCGCGGGTCCTCCTCGGCCATCCCGGCTGCGGCCGTGACAAAGGCGCCGATCTGCGGGTCCGCGAATTCGCCGCCGAACAAGCTGTTGATCTTGGCGATCACCTCCGACAGCAGCACTTGCTGCGAATCGCGGGCCACCGCGGTGCCGATACCAGTGATGCCCCGCATCCCCGGCGTCTCGTGGTCTCCGGACAAGGCTATAGCAGCCTTACCCTGGTCAATTTGCCGAACCTGCTTGAGGACTATCCCGGACAGGTCCACGTCGGCGCTGGGATCGTCGATCGCGAGCAGGCGCACCAACTGGCGCAGGAACTCAGCGAGTTTCTCCAGGTCGGTGGTCGCGTAGTCGACGACCTGAGACATGTGGTCGTAGAGGCGGACGTAGGAGCCGCAGTCCTTGCGGAAGGTCCGCAGCTCGTTCAGGGCCTCGCTGTCATCCCTCTCAGTTGCCTCGGTCCATCGGTTGGCGAACTCATGGCGGGCCGGCGTGATCGCCGCCGCCAGAGCCGAGTGCCGCTGCTGACCCCACCAGGCTTCAGCGTAGCGTTCGACGTTGGCGCGGGTGTAGATGCCGGGCTGAGCTAGCTTCGTGGCGAGCTGGTGGACAAGGTTGGGATCGGTGGCAGACTCAACGTGGGCCTCGGTGTAGTACTGCAGGAATGCATTCTGGATGTCGATGGGGGAGTTGACGAAGTCAAGGATGAACGTCTGGTCCTTCGCCTCACCAGACGGGGCGCGGTAGGTGCGGTTGAGACGGGAGAGCGTCTGGACGGCGTGCACATCGGGGAGTTGCTTGTCGACGTACATCGCGCAGAGCAGTGGCTGGTCAAAGCCGGTCTGGAACTTGTCCGCCACCAGCATTAGCCGATAGTCGGGGCGCCGAAACTCCCGAGCGAGATCGGACCCGAGGCCCGGGTTCAAGGACGCTTCTGTGGCGTTCTCCAAGCCATAGTCCTCGTCGTCGATGTCACCGGAGAACGCGACTATGGTTTTGAGCCTGTAGCCCTTGGCTCGGATGTACTTGTCCGTCTCGATCTTGTAGCGGACGGCTGCTTGGCGCGAGGACGTGACCACCATAGCCTTGGCCTGACCACCGAGGAGGTGCGCGACATTGGCCCGGAAGTGCTCGACGATAATCTCAACCTTCTGCCCGATGTTGGACGGGTGAAGGTTCTTGAACCGCATGATCTTCTTCGTCGCGGCTTTCGGGTCGACCAGTTGACCCTCATCGTCACTGCTGATCGTGGTAACGACGCCGTCTGCACCGCGCTCCTCGATCTCGAAAGCGGTCTTGTACGTCTGGTATCCACGCAGTACGTCGAGGATGAACCCCTCCTCGATGGCCTGCCGCATTGTGTACACGTCGAACGACTCGGGCTTGCCATCGGCGCTGGGGCGCCCGAACAGGGTCTTCGTTTTGTGCTTCGGCGTGGCGGTGAACGCGAGGAACGAGACGTTCGGTGACGCGGCTCGGGCAGCCGTTTCGGCGGAGATCCGCTGCTCGCGCTTGGCGCGCTCGTCGTCGGCGGAGAGGAGCTCGTTGACGACGTCCTGGGTGTCGACCGGCTCGTCTTCGGCGACCTGCCCGCCGTCGGTGATGACCTGCTTCAGGGCGTTGGCCGTCTTGCCGTACTGGGAGGTGTGGGCCTCATCGACGATGACGGCGAACGCCCTGTCGCCGAGCGTCGTGTCGATCAGGCCCTTGACGTAGGGGAACGTCTGGATCGTGACCACGATGATCAGAGCGGGCCCGGTCAGCGCGTCGAGCAGGGCCCGGGACTTCGAGCCGCCGGAGCGGCGCACAGAGGCGGAATCGATGACCGCCACCAAGTCGCCGGAGTCGTCGACCTGGCTGACGGCCTCCTGGAGCTGCCGATCGAGAACCTTACGATCGGAGACAATCAGAACTTTGTCGAAGACCTTGCGATTGTCCCCGTCATGCAGCCGGGCGAGGCGATGCGCGGTCCAGGCGATCGTGTTGGTCTTGCCCGAGCCGGCGGAGTGCTCGATCAGATATCGCCGCCCGGGCCCGCCAACGCGGACCTCGTCGACGACCCGCCGTACCGCACGCCACTGGTGGTAGCGGGGGAATAGCAGCGCCGTCGTCCGCTTGATCTTTCCGGTGGCCGGGTCCTCATCCTCGTCCTTCCGCAGGAACATCAGCGCGCCGAGGATGTGGAGCCAGTTGTGCCGATCGAGGACCTCCTCCCAGAGATAGGAGGTGGCTGCACCGTTCGGGTTTGAGGGGTTGCCTTTTGCGCCGCTAGCGTGGCCCCGGTTGAACGGCAGGAAGTGGGTTTTGTCGCCAGCCAGCTTCGTGGTCATCCAGACTTCGTCGTCGTCGACTGCGAAGTGGACCAGGGCGCGAGTGCCGAAGCCGAGGAGCGGTTGGCCAGTCGGCTGGCGATCCTGCTTGTACTGCTTGACTGCAGTGCGCCACTCCTGCTTGAAGAATGACTTGAGTTCGAGCGTCGCGACGGGCAGGCCGTTGACGAAGAACACCAGGTCGATCGACCGATTGTCGCCTCTGGCAGAAGAGAAGTGGACCTGGCGGACTACTCGCAGTCGAACCGACTCGTAGGCGTTCACAACGGTCGGATTGAGGGTAGTGGCCGGCGCGAACTGGCACATATGGAAATGCGCCGTTGCTCCACGGGTGTGGGAGAACCTCCGGCGTAGCACGTTCAGGGTGCCGCCTCCAGAGCCCATAGGAGCATCCAGGCGCTTCACAAGGGCGTCGAGGAGCGCGTCCTTGTCGGCCAGCTCGGTCGGGTTGCCGACCTTGATGACCTTCTTGTACTCCTCGGCCTGGGTGGTGCTTAGCCACCAGTGGACGTCCTCGGGCCACAAGGCGCGCTTCGCGTCATAGCCGCCGTCGGAAGTGCTGTACTCCCAGCCGCGGGCCGCCAAGTACTCGGCGATCTCAGTCTCGAACGCCTCTTCGCGGGTCTGGTCCGAGGACGCCATCGATCAGCCTGCCTTCCGAGTAGTGCGTACGTCGAGTTGTCCGGTTACCGCGGCCGTGATGAGCGCGGAACGTCGCTCCCTGGCGAAGGCGATGTGCTCTTGTGCCTTGGCGATGAGGGCATCGATATGCGTGGTCTGGTCGTTGAGATGAACGAGAATCCGACACTGCTCATCGACCGATGGGAGTGTCATCGGAAGGTTAACGATGTCGGCTTGGCTAATATTGAGCATCGAGGAGCTCGCGCCCGTGGCTTGGATCTCTACCAGATCACGCCATTTGCGGCTTCCAAGCACGGTGGCAACGAACTGAGGGAGTGCCCGGTCGCCGTCAAGCGTGAAAGCATAGAGTTTGTCACTCAGCATTAGTCGCGGGAAGTCGCCTTCGACGACGGCTGCGCTTCCAACGAGATCGCGAGTGTTGGCACGAGAAACGATTAGGTCGCCACGTTGCACGACAACCTCAGGCCGAGGGGCTTCCTCTACTGGAAGCTCCTTGTTCTCCAAAGGGCGGAAGACTCCGCCGTTCGCTGCACCTGCCTTGAGGACCGCCCAGGAGTTGACCCCATCAGCAGGCCACGAATAGCACTGCGGGCTCCAGCCTTGACGTACCGACCGAATGAAGTGCTTCAGTCTTGTGCCGCTTGCGCGAACTTCCGACACCGCGACCTCGATCGCGGCGCGTCGCCGTTCTCGGAGGAACTCGATGAACTCCTCCTGCTTTGAGACCAGGGCATCGATTTGTGCTGTCTCGCGGTCCAGAAAATCGGCAATGGCCCACTGCTCAACGAGGGCGGGTGCTGATACCTCGAATTTTGACACCTTGTCGGCAGTAAAGTGTGGAATCGTCGCAGTGCTTGTGACGAGGTCGACCCGGCCACGCGTGAGTGCGTCTTGTAGCGCATAGTCGAGGAACCTTCCATCGGCACGCCCAGCGAGGGGGCGCAGACGGATAATTGAGTTCTGGAAACCCCACCCTGGCAGATCCTCACGGATTACGGCTGATCGACCGTAGCCGGCGCCACCCTCGACGATCACAACGTCGCCGCGTCGCAGGTCAAGTGCCCGTAGTTCGCTCGGATGGAACCACATCGGCTGCTCCGGCAGCTCAATGATCTTCCCTTGAGGCTGGACGTGTGCCGCTCGCAGGTATGGGGCGGGGATGTCAGACGGGCTCTTCGACTCCGGCTGAACCATTTTCCCGAGTACGACGTTCGCCAATCGCTTCATCGGTAGAACAGCGCTCACGCCTCTACCTCCCGCAGCATCCCCATGATCTCGCCAACAACGCGGTTGAGGTCAGCGTCGATTTTTTCCAACGGGCGGGGCGGAGTGTAGCGGTAGAAATTCCGAGTGAACGGGATCTCATAGCCAATCTTCGTCTTCTTGTCGACCCAGGCGTCAGGAACGTGTGGCTTGACCTCAGTCTCGAAGTAGGCGGCGATGGTCTCCTGTGCAGCGTCATGGGTTTTGGGGTGGCCGCCCCAGCCGAAAGGGATATTTTCGGTGTCGCGCAGCACAGGGTCGGGCTCGATCGCGCCTTTGTGCGGGCCGGAGGTGTAGCGGCAGATGTCGGCTTCGTCATCGTGTTCGCCGATCGTCAGCCACAGTGTCTTGCGCTGAGCCGCGGTCAGCGTGACTGGGAAATCACGCAGGTGTTTGCCGAGGTCATCGAGAAACTCCTCCCTGTTGAGGTAGACCTGCTCGCCGAAGGAGCTGAGGGCCTCAACCAGGTCCGGGATCTTGCCAAGGGTTTTGTGGTCGGCCACGTCGGCGATCCGCTCGGCGGTGCACTGGAACCTGAAGCGCATGGGACGCTCGACGGTGATTGTCCAGTAGGCGAAGTCACGGTTCTCGAAAATCTTCGAGATGTCTGATGTCTCATAGGAGGCGAACGCCTGAACGATCACGGTGCGAGCGTCATCAGAGATTTCGACGCGCTTGGAGCCGATCGACTTGCGCAGTTTGGAGCCGAGCCCGGTAGCGTCGATGAGCTGTACGGTGCCCTTGCGTTCGGCGGGCTTGGCGTTCGAGAGGATCCACAGGAAGGTGGGGATTCCGGTGTTGTAGAACATGTCGTTGGGCAGAGCAACGATCGCCTCGACCAGGTCATTTTCGAGCACGTGGCCGCGGATTTTGGATGGTCCGGATTCTGCGCCACCGGTGAAGAGCGGCGAGCCATTGAGAACGATGCCTGCCTTACCGCCGCGGCCGTTCTCGTCCACGTCGCGCATCTTTGAGGCGACGTGGAGGAGAAACAACATCGCGGCGTCCCCGACAGTGGGTAGACCGGGGGCGAAGCGTCCCTGGCCGCCACGGTCGTGCTCGGCGGTCACCTCGGAGGCGACGGCCTTCCAGTCGGTGCCGAACGGCGGGTTTGAGAGGACGTAGTCGAACTTGCGGGCCTCGAATCGGTCGATGACGAGGGTGTCGCCCTGACGGACGTTGGTCGGGTCCTGGCCCCGGATGAGCAGATCGGCCTTGCAGATCGCGTAGGTGCGCGGGTTGATCTCTTGACCGAACAGGGCCGTTGAGGCGGACCGGTTCAGGTCGTGGAGGTGCTCGTCGGCCACGGTCAGCATGCCGCCGGTGCCGACGGTGGGGTCGTAGATGGAGCGGACCTGGCCTCGGCCGCGCAATGCCTCGGTGTCCTCGGCATAGACGAGGTCGACGAGGAGGCGGACGACGTCACGTGGCGTATAGAACTGGCCGGCGCCGTCGTTGGCGGACTCGGCGAACCGGTAAATGAGGTTCTCGAACAGGTCGCCCATGTCCGCATTCGAGACCGTCTCAGGGCTCAGGTCGATCCCCCGGAAGTGTCTGACGACGGGCGAGAGGCGGCCCCGGGCGTCAAGGGTGCGCAGGACGTTCTCGAAGTCGAAGGACTTGAACACGTCCAGGTTCGATGAGAAGCCCGAGACGTAGTCGATGAGGTTGGCTGCGAGGTTGTTCGGGTCCTGCAGAGCCTTCTTCAGGGTGTAGTTGCTGGTCGTCCAGAAGTTCAGGCCCGCATTGTCCGGGGTGCGCGTCTTGAGCTTCAGGTGAGTGCGACGCTGCTGATCACCGGGGTACTGGCCGATGATCTCAGCCATCGCCTCCCGGTGCGGTTCCATCACGCACTCCAGCCGACGCAACACGGTGAACGGCAGGATCACCGAGCCGTACTCGGCTTCCTGGTAGGGGCCGCGCAGTGTGTCGGCGACGCTCCACACGAACTGGCTGAGGACGCTCACGCAGGTCTTCTCCGGTCTGAGGCTCGGGCGGTCGCAGCTCTGCTTGACGAGAGCTGTGCCGCGGTACCTGAACCCTATCCGGCAAGACCCACACGAGATGGAGCACCGGTCAAGAGTTCTGGGTAGGTGGGTAGGTGTTCAAGCAGCAGCGCTCTCCTCGCAGTCATCAGGGAGACCCCGCTTCTGAACTAGCCGTCGATACCTGATCATGGCACCTGCATCTCGGCGGTCCCCTCGGAGTGGCTCGTCACCTCTCCGCAGCCGCAATCATCCTTGTGGCTCGGGCAGCCATCACGTGGGCCAGCGCCTGCTTGTTCGTGATCCATTCCGTGTCGCCAGCGGAGACCGAGCGCTGAACGGCTTCGAAGACGGCTTCGTCGGCCGAAACGGGCTCAGCCAGGTGTGCCCGCATGTATTGCTTGAAGAGCGCGGGTAGCTGGTCCGGCTGGGTTCCGGTCTTGGACCTCAGAGAGAAGAGCGGGAGAAACCACGCTTCGAAGCCCTGCTTGACCTCCTGTTCGGCTCGGTACACCTCGTGCAGAGGCTGCAGGCTGGCTATGTGGTCGTAGGGAAGCTGGCCATGCAGGGTGTACTGAAGCCGGGTGCCGTCATGTTCGCGGAAGTACTGACCATGGGCGGCGATGTGGTTTGCGGCGTTCTTGGTGATGGTCATGACGGCCGTGTCCACCTCGTGCCGTCGGGCTGCGGCAAGGACGGTGGCGTGGATACCGACGCGCGGGTCAAGGACGAGGCTGTTGAGGCCGAGGGGCGAGAGGTCGATGCCGTGGTCGCGAGTTCGGGAGAGGATCAACCGCTCGGCGACGTTGGCGGCGGTGTGCTGGAGGTGCTTGGGCTGCTGGCGGTGGCTGGCGTGGATGTCCGAGCGGTCGAGGACGGGACGGTCCTTCGCGAGTTCGGCGACGAGGTGGCAGCCCGTGCGGTCCTCGGTGTCGGTGCTGCCGCAAGCGTTGCAGGGGTGGCCGCCGGCGCCGGTCATGTGACCGCAGGCCCTGCAAGTAGGGACTGTCTCGCGGCTGATGGTGAGGGTGCCGGTGCGGAGGTTGTTCTCGATCATCTCCAGCGCGAGGTTGGCGACCTCCGCGTCGGTGTCGGTCATGATGCCGCCCACCGGGGACTGGCCAGACGCGTACTTGGCGGCAATCAGGTCGGCCTCGAACCGCTGGCGGGGGATCGTAGGCCCCTCGGCCTGGCGGTGACGGAGGTCTCCGGCGAGAGTGACGGTGTTCCACAGGTGGGGTGCGGGCGGTAGCCCGAGGATGGCGTTGAGCGCGGCGGCGAGGCGGATGCCGACGGCCTTGCCGGGGCGAGTGGCGAAGGTAAAGGGCCCGTTCTGGACGGGCCCGTTGAGGAACAGATGTCGCACGGGCTCCTCCTAGATCGGCGGGGTGGTGGTTCCTGTCCGGGTGAACCGGCCGTCTCGCAGTTCGTAGTGGAGGATCGCGGCGTTGGGCATCTTGCCCTTCCGCTCCTCGACCAGGATCTCCGGCAGGCTGCGGAGTTCGAGCAGGGATCGCAGCGCCACCGCGGCGGTCTGGTGGGTGAAGGCCAGAACCGTGCGGGCCTCCTGGAGTTCGGCCTGGGCGAGGGCGGCGAACTCGGCGGCCCGCTTGAGCACGCCCTCGGCGAGCGACTCACCGCCGCCCGGCGCGGTCCAGATGTGCTTGCGGAGGCGGCGGTCCTCGGCGAGTGCGGGGTAGCTGTCGTAGAGCTCGCGCTTGGTCATGTAGGTGGCGTCGCCGTAGTGCTGCTCATCCAGGAGCGCGGTCTGCCTGGGCCAGCCATCGGGGAGGGCCGGCAGGGCAATCGCGGCGGTGTCGATCGCCCTGCGGTAGGTCGAGGTGTAGACGTGCAGCAGCTCGGAGCCCGCGGGCTGCGGGAGGACCTCGGCGAGCCACTGGGCCTGCCGGAAGCCTCGCGGGGTCAGGCCGACGATGGTGCGGGAGATGGCGTGCGCGGCGGCTCCGCTGTACGGGCGAGGGTCCTGGTAGAAGCCGTTGTACTTGTCGGCGTTCTCGACGGACTCGGCGTGCCGGATGACGAGCAGGGTCACGGTGCGGTCCTATCCGGCGAGGTTGGCGACGTAGGAGCCGCTGACGGTCCAGGGGGTGAGTTCGATGCCGAAGCCGCTGTGTTCGCCGTCCTGCGTGTGGACGAGCTTGCCGGACAGGTGCACGGTGTCGCCGGACCGGAAGGCACCGGTGTAGGCGCCGAGGTAGGAGCGCATGTGGGTGATCCGGCGGGCGAAGGAGTCGGCCTCGTCGATGGTCGAGCTGAGGATGGTCTTGACCTTGATCCCGTAAACGGCCGGGGTGGTGAGGCCCTCGGCGTGGTCGGTGATCTTGGCAAGGAGCGAGATCTCGCCGATCTCCTTGGAGGAGGTCCGGGCGAAGGTCTTGTCGCGGTCGGCGCGGATGGGTTCGCAGTTGATGTGCGCGCCGGCGTTGGCGGTGAGTCCTTGGAGCTTGCGGCGTTCCTGCTTGATGAGGGCGTCGAACGAGCTGCCCTCCATGTACTTGGCCCGGCGGATATACAGCCGGGTGAGGTCGTCTCCGTCGTACGGCCGGATCAGGTCGGTCTGCTGGAAGAGCTCCTGTGCGGCCTGGTAGCCCTCGGGGCCGTAGCAGACGAGGTCGATGTCGGAGCGATCGTTGAAGCAGCCGACGAGGAAGGAGCCGGTGACGCCGATCAGGCCCTGGGCGTCGTTCGCAGTGATCCACTCGGTGATCGCCAGGAGGTCCTTGCCTGCCGGGTTGTCGGCGACCGCGCCGGGGTCCTCGTGTATGGCGGCGAGGGCCTGGCGGCAGGAGTAGTGGACGGCCACGTCCTCGCGCGGGATGCCGGTGATGACGCAGCCGAGGGTGTCGGAGTAGACGTAGCACTCCGGCCTGCCGGCCAGGATGCCGAAGGACTTCGACACGACGCTGTTCTGCCGGTAGGTCCGGCCGAACAGTCGCCGGTCGCCCTTCTCGTCGGGGTGGTACTTGACGTAGCCGAGGTAGTGGCTGCCGGGGTGGCTGTCGCCGATGACCTTGAAGACGACTCCGTGGTGGTCCATCAGGTAGTCGCGGTCGCGGACGGTGGGGACCGGCCTACCGGTGTTCAGCGGTGAACCGTTCCAGAGTGGGGAAGGTGCCGGTGTCGATCGTGTCGGCCGACTCATACTGATCAAGTCCCATCGTGAAGAGGGTGCGGCGGTACTGCCACTTGATGTGCTTGTCGTGCCGCGTGGGGTCGGTGGGCCGCATGAGGGCGAGGAAGAAGAAGCACTTGACGAGCAGGAAGTCGCCCAGGTGCTCGCTCACCCGCTGCCCGATCAGGGATGCGGTGGTCTCGTCGAGTGCGCCGGTGTAGGCGGCGCGCTGTTCCGGGGTGATGCTGTAGCCCTTGCCGCCGCCCTTGAAGGCCACGATGTCGAGCGCGGGGTAGACGTCGTAGCCGAGCGGGACCGGTCCGTGATGCTGCCAGTCGATGACGCCGGCCTGAAGGACGTTGGGCAGGCCGTAGTCCAGGTGCCCGTGCACCATCGGAAGCCGAGCCAACCGGTCGAGGGCGTGCTTGACCGCCTCGTGGACGCGCGGGGTGTCGAAGTCCGGGTTCTCCTCGAAGACCTCGGCCGCGAACGCCGCCTTCTCGAACCACGGCGCGGCGGGGAGGGAGTGCCTCGCCTGGGCCTGGAGGAGCTTCGACGCGACGGCGGCCGCCGTGCTGATCACCTGGTAGCTGACCTGACCGTCCCGCCCGGCGTCGGCCAGCGCCTCCTCGTGCAGCGAGTTGTCGCCGATGGCGCGCTCGACGACGAAATAGCACCCGTCCTCCGAGCCTCTGTCGACGATCTCCGGCACCGGGTAGCCGAGGCTGGCGGCCAGCTGCTGGAACTCGGTCTCTGCCCGTAGGTCCTCGCCACCTGTCCGCTTGTAGAGCAGGCCATCAGCCGACCTCCACACCGCGCCTTGGGTGGCGGTTCTGTCCTTCACAAAGTCCCAGTCGCTCATCCATCCATCCTTCCGTAGCGCCGAGTTGGCGTGGATCAGATACGGCTGTGTCGGGCATGTCGCCTGGGGTTGGGCCGGCCGCCCCCGGGGGAAGGGGCGACCGGCCCCGTCGCCGCCCGGCCGGTGTGCCTGCATCGGTACGGGCGGTGCCGCGAGAACCACCTGTACGCGCGAGCGCTGGGCCAGGCAGGCGAGTGGGGACGGTGCCTGGGACGGTCGGTGCGGACGAGGCCGGTGATGAGTGCCGTCCTTCGGGCCGAGCGAGGGTGCTCGGGTACCGCGACAGCGGGCACCGCCAGTTCGGCCCAGACTTTCTTGCCATGGGTCGTCGGCTCCGCGCCCCAGGTCTCCGACAGGCCCTCGATCAGCAACATGCCTCGACCGGTGGTCAGTTCGTCGTTGCCGAAGTTGGCGGCCCCGGCGGGTATCCGGCGCGACGGGTCGTAGACCTCGATCACCACCCGGTCGCCGTCCGGAGAGAGGTAGATGCCGGCCAGCAGTCTTCCTGGCGCGTGGATGACCGCGTTGGCGAGCAGCTCGTCGGCGACCAGCGCGATGTCGCCCAGCGAGGTCGGGTCGATCCCCCACGAGCGGGCGACTCGGACGACGGCGTCCCGGGCCGGCGGGACGTGGTCGCGCCTGGTGCCGATGAGCGAGATACGTCGGGCGTGAGTAGAGGCGATCACTGGTCACCATCGCAGGCTTGGACCGCGTCGACAACGCTGTTGCACGGCCAGCGGCCGCAGCCGTCGCTGCACCGGCCGTCATCGAACTGGTGGCGGTCGAGGACCTCTCGGGCGTGGGTGTTGGCGGGGGCGAGGCGCTCGCGACGCTCAGTGGCGCGATCTGAGGCGCTCGCGGTTGTGTTCGACCCCCGGCTGTCCTCCAAAGCGAGAGGAACGGCCACCGCGTCCGCGTCCCGCTGGTGCGTGGTACCGCATCTCTGTGCGTCCGAGCGGAGGGTCATCGGCGCTTCTCCTTAGCCACTGGGTAGAGCTGCGCATGCGAGAGACCGCAGTGGGACTCGGTCATGCGGGAGCGGGGAACAGCAAGCTGCGAGGGTGGTCAAGTTGCTGACGACCAGACAACTCCATCTCGATGCAACACGGTTAGGGCCTGAGCGCCACGTGCATGATCCATGCAGATCGCGCATGACGGGTTGTCCTGGTGCGGCCACGCTCGGCTCACCAGGCAGGATCAGCATTGGCAGGAGAAGCCATGTCGCAGACGGCCAAAGGACACTCCGCAGCGGGCGGGATCGGAGAAGTAATCCGCCGCGCACGGGTGTTGAGCGGGCGGTCGCAGGCGGACGTGGCCATCGAACTGGGCTACCACCAGTCGAAGATCAGCCGGTTGGAGAGCGGCAGGGGGACGCAGGACATCGATGTCCTGCGCGCTGTCGCAGCCGTGCTCGACATCCCGTTGGGAAGCCTGGGCCTGTCCTCCCATACCAGTGCGGACAGCAGGACGGACGACATGCACCGTCGCAACTTCTTGGCCGCGAGCGTCGTCGCGCTCGTGGCCCCGACACCTAATCCTCGCGTGGGGATAGAGCTGGTCCAGGCACTGCTGCCCGGACCCGTTCCAGCTGAGCACGCGCCACAACCTCAGGCCGCACTCGCGGCCCGGCTCTCCCAGGCCCGGAAGCTCTTCTACACCTGCCGGTACGCCGAACTCGAAGGCGCGCTGCCGTCGCTGATCGTCGACCTTCGTCAGGCCCAGGACGCCTCCCGCAGCGGCGATCAGGTCCTGTCCGGCCTCCTCGCGACGGCGTACCAGACCGCGGTCAGCCTGCTGCTCAAGCTCGGCGACCACGGCAACGCCTGGCTCGCGGTCGGCCGTGCCATGGCCGAGGCCGAACGGAGCGCCGACCCCGTCGTGATGGCCTCCAGCGTCCGCGTCCAGGCACACGTCCTCGCGCGCGACCGGCACACCGCGCCCGCCGTCACCCTTGTCCGGCACACCGCCGACCAACTCTCCGGCAGCTACGACCGGCGCCCACCCGAGTACCTCGCTGCGCTGGGGCTCATGCTCCTTCGCGGGGTGACGGCCGCAAGCGCCGGCGGCGACCGCGCCACGACCGCCGAGTTCCTCTCCGAGGCTCAGGAGGTCGCGCGCTACGTCGACCTCGACGGCCCCGAAGCCTGGGCGAACTTCAGTCCGACCAACGTCGCGCTCCACTCGGTGAGCGCCTCGGTCGTCCTGGGCGACGCCGGAGCGGCGCTGGAAGCCGCCCAGCCGCTGATGCGCAGGCGCATCCCGGTCCCCGAACGCCGGGCGGCGCTGTGGGTGGAGGCTGCACGGGCCTACAGCCAGCAGGGCAGACTGGCCGAGGGATACAAAGCGCTCAGGATCGCGGAGAGCTGCGCCTCGGAGGACATCCGCCGACGGCCCAGCGTGCTCGAGCTGGCCGGTGACATGGCCGCTCGCGACCGGCGCGGCGCCGTCCCGGAACTTCGCCGTTTCTGCCAGGAGTTGGGAGTCCAGGTTTGACCGAGCACCGCAAGCCGTTCCTCTACGTTGTCGTCTGCGCGTCGGGCATCGCCGACGGAGTAGGCGAACTGATCACCGCGGCCCATGCCGAGGGCTGGGGAGTCGGCGTGATCGCGACCCCGAACGGGCTCGGATTCATAGACCAGGAAGCCATTGAAGCCCAGACCGGGTACCCGATCCGCTCCGCCTGGCGCACGCCGAGCATCCCCCAGCCGCTGCCCCCGGCCGACGCTATCGCCGTCGCCCCGGCCACGTTCAACACCATCAACAAGTGGGCTGCTGGCATCTCCGACACCCTCGCGCTCGGCATCCTTTGCGAGGCGTACGGCCTCGGCATCCCCGTGGCCGTCCAGCCCTACGTCAACTCAGCCCAGGCTGCCCACCCCGCGTACGGGGAGAGCCTGGCCCGGCTCCGTTCGATGGGCGTCCTGATCGGTGACTACGTCCCCCACAAGCCCAAGGCCGGCGGGGGCCGCGACAAGTACAACTGGACCCACGTCCTCGACCTGCTCCGCCCCGTGGCGGCCTCAGCGGCGGAGAGGGATTAGCCGATGCTCCCGCCTTCAGACGGGCCGCCAGGTGTCGCTGCCGCGATCGTGATCCGAGAGGGTCGGGTGCTGATGGTCCGGCGCCGAGTCAGCGAGGGCCAGCTCTTGTGGCAGTTCCCGGCAGGCAAGATCGAGCCCGGCGAGTCTCCCGAGCACGCGGCTGTCCGCGAGACCGCGGAGGAGACGGGGCTGAACGTGGCCGCCATCAAGGTCCTCGGCGAGCGCGTCCACCCGGAGACTGGCCGATGGATGTCGTACACGGCCTGCGAGATCGTCAGTGGCACCACTGCCGTCGGTGACCCGCGAGAACTGGACGCACTGGCGTGGGTGGCGCTTGCAGAGATCCCAGAATACGTCCCGTACGGGGTCTTCGAGCCAGTGCAGGCATACCTGGATATCGCGCTCAAGGACTGAGTGAACGGCTGTGGGCGACCACCAACTGATGGCCGCCCACCAGCGGCAGCAGAATTCCGGTCGCTGGTGGTCAGCGGTGTCGGGGCTGGGTGCCGGGACGCTGCAGGGCAGTCGTGGTGGGTGACGGGTTGGTCGTGGGGTGGCGGACGAGCGCAGGAGTGCCGCCTCGACGGTGCGGTTGGGTGCGGGGTTGTGGCTGGTGTGCTGGATACGAGCCATGAGGACACCTTGGCGGGCAGGCGGGCACTGCCGAGTTCGCGGCGGGCGGCGGCCTCGGTGAGGAACTGGTGGGGTATGTAGCCGCCGGCCTCGGCGTCGGCGAGCACGGTGGCGAGGGCGGGCCAGTTGGGCTCGGCGAGGATCCGCCTCGTGTGGTCGGGGATGGCGGCGCGGACGTCTGAGGCGAGGGTGTTGCGGGTCTGCTCCTTGGGCTGGCGTTGGGCTAGGAAGGCGAGCTGGTCGGCGGCGGCCTGGTCGTAGGCGGCCTGAAGGTGCTGAACGGTTCGGCGTGCGGCTTCGGCCTGCTGGGCATGGCCCTTGGCGGTGTGCCAGCGCTGGGAGGGGATCGCGGCCCAGACGAGGGCCGCGACGAGGACGGCGAGGGTGCTGCCGTCCTCGCCGCTGCCGGCGTGCACGAGGTCGCGGGCCGCCTGTCGCAGACCGGCTGCCGCCGTGTGGTCGGCGCGGATCTGGGAGCGCTGGGCGCGGGCGAAGACCTCTGCTGCTGCTCGGAGTTCGGCGCGCAGGTCCTGGGGCGCGGGCACGACCTCCGCCACGGCGCGGCCACCCTCGCGCTCGCCGGGGGGTCGACATGAAGATGGTGTCCGAGATGCTCGGCCACTCCTCCATCAAGATCACCTCGGACATCTACACCAGCGTCGTGCCCGAGATCGCCGAGGATGCCGCGAAGCTCGTCCCCCTCAACGGAAGACCGAAGCCGAGGCCCTCGCCAAGGGGCAGCCGAAGCCGAGAAGGCCAAGCAGAAGGCGGCGAAGAAGGCGAAGTCCAAGGCCAAGAAGGCCAAGGGCTAACCCAAGATCAACACCCGTGCTCACGCGTCGCTCACGCAAGCAATCCTGTGGCGCGCCGTCGACGTCTGCCCGAATGCCGAGAAACGGCAAAGGCCCAGGTCAGCGAGTATCTGACCTGGGCCTTCTCGGAGCCGCCTGCGGGATTCGAACCCGCGACCTACGCATTACGAGTGCGTTGCTCTGGCCAACTGAGCTAAGGCGGCAACGTTGCCGGTGGTGACGGCAACGCGGGCCAGTCTACACAGGTTTCGGCGGTGATCCGTACCGGGTCGAGGGGAGGGGGTCAGGCGGAGGAGACGGCGAGCTTGGCGGCGAAGCCGGCGAAGAGGGCGGCGACGCCGCTGGTGAGGCCGGCGGAGAGGCGCTTGCGGCGGCGGAAGGCGGCGGCGAGCGTGGTGCCGGCGAAGATCAGGAGGGTGAGGTAGAGGACGCTGAAGGTCTGGAGGATCCCGCCGAGGAGGGCGAAGGAGAGGACGGGGCTGCCGTAGGAGGGGTCCACGAACTGGGTGAAGAAGGAGAGCAGGAAGAGGATGGCCTTGGGGTTCAGCAGGCTGATCACCAGGGCCCGGCGGAACGGGCGCTCGGTCGGCTCCGGGGCGGTGTCGGGGGCGGCGTCGGCGCCTGCGCGGTGCTCGCGCCAGAGCTGGCGGGCGGCGCGGAGCATGCCGATGCCTATCCAGAGCAGGTAGGCGGCGCCGCCGAACTTGACCACCGCGAAGACGGCCGGGTTGGCCTCCAGGAGGGAGGCGGCGCCCAGCGAGGTGAGGCTGATCAGTGTGAAGTCTCCGACGAAGACCCCGGCGGCGGCGGTGTACGCGGTCCGGACGCCCTTGCGGGCGGCGACGGAGAGGACGTAGAGGGAGTTGGGGCCGGGGAGGAGGATGATCACGAGGGCGCCGAGGACGTACGTCGCCAGGTCGTTGACTCCGAGCACGGTGGGCTCCGGTGGGGGTGACGGGGAGAGCGAGGGGCGCTCATCGTAACGTCGTACCGGATGGTGGTTGAAGGCGATTTCCTCCGCCCGTCCGACCCGTCCTGACACTCCCGCCCGGACCGCCTCACCGGCCGCAGCGCTTCCCGTTCTCCGGGGCTTCGCCGCCCAACAGGTAGCGGTTGACGGCGCCGTCCAGACAGGTGTCGTGGCGGCCGTACGCGGTGTGGCCGTCGCCGTCGTAGGTCAGCAGCCGACCGGACTCCAACTGCCCGGCCAGCGCCTGCGCCCAGGCGTACGGGGTGGCCGGGTCGCGGGTGGTGCCGACGACGACGATCGGCGTGGCACCGGAAGCGCGGACGGTGTGCGGCGCGCCGGTGGGCCGGGCCGGCCAGTAGGTGCAGGTCAGCGCCATCCAGGCCATGTCGCGACCGAAGCGCGGCGAGGCCCGCTCGAAGTCCGGAACGGCGCGCGCGGCGTCGTCCGGACCGGCGAAGGGGGCGGGCAGGTCGAGGCAGTTCACGGCCATGTTGGCGAACATCAGGTTGGGGTACGAGCCGCCCGGTTCCCGGCCGTAGTAGTCGTCCGAGAGCTTCAGCAGGCCGGTGCCGTCGCCGGCCCGGGCGTCGGCCAGCGCGGTGCGCAGCCGGGGCCAGAGGAAGTCCGCGTACATGGCCTGGATGACGCCGGTGGTCGCCTGCGCCTCGGTGAGCCGGCGGCTGTCGGCGGTGGTCGGCAGCGGGTGGGCGTCGATCGCCGCGAACAGGGCAGCGAGCTGCTCGCCGGCCTTCTGCTCGGTCCGGCCGAGCGGGCAGTCCTCGCGCTTGACGCAGTCCTGGGCGAAGGCGGCCCAGGCGGTCTCGAAGCCGCCGGCCTGGGTGCGGTTGCCGGCCAGTGAGTCGAGCGAGGGGTCCATCGCGCCGTCGAGCACCATCCGCCCGGTCCGGGCGGGGAAGAGCCCCGCGTAGGTGGCACCGAGGAAGGTGCCGTACGACTTGCCGACGTAGTTGAGCCGCTCGTCGCCGAGCAGGGCCCGCAGCACGTCCAGGTCGCGGGCGGCCTCGACGGTGCTCAGGTGGCCGAGCCGGTCCCCGGCCTGCCGGCGGCAGCCCTCGGCGAACTCCTTGGCGGCAGCGACTAGGGCGTCGATCTCGGCTGGGTCGTCGGGAGTGATGTCGACGGCGGTGTAGGCGTCCATCCGCTCGCCGTCCAGGCAGGTCACCGGGGCGCTGCGGCCGACTCCGCGCGGGTCGACGCCGACCAGGTCGTACCGGGCGCGGACGCCGCTGTCGTAGGTGCGGGCGACGCCCTCGACGTACTCGACGGCGGAGGCGCCGGGGCCGCCCGGGTTGAGCAGCAGGGAGCCGAGCCGGTCGCCGCGGGCGGCGCCCGCCGCCCCGGAGCCGGTGACGGCCGGGG
The DNA here is from genome assembly GCF_040611255.1 of Kitasatospora sp. NPDC002965. Classification (NCBI taxonomy): domain Bacteria; kingdom Bacillati; phylum Actinomycetota; class Actinomycetes; order Kitasatosporales; family Streptomycetaceae; genus Kitasatospora; species Kitasatospora sp. NPDC002965. The sequence continues at coordinate 85,926 of NZ_JBEXNT010000012.1, forward strand.
CGCGGACCGCGGCCAGCGTGAGGTCGCCGCCGGCCGGGCGGTCGTAGTCCAGCGGCACCTTGAAGGTGGTGCACTCGTAGCCGTCGTCGCACGGCTGCCAGGCGAGTCGCTGCCCGTAGTAGGACGCGAGCGCGGCGGGGACGGCGGCGGGCAGCGGCTCCAGCGGCGCGGCTGCGGGGCGGGGGGCGCCCGCGAACGCCGCTGCCGGCGCGGAGCCGGAAGCGGAGGCAGAGGCAGCGGCGGAGGCAGAACCGGAGGCGGGAGCGGACGGGGCGGACGCGGGCGCGTCACCGGCCGGCGGCACCGTGTCGGAGGAGGCCGCGCCGGGGGTGGTCGTCCCGGTCGGGGTGCAACCCCCCGCCATCAGCCCGACGGCCGCCAGCAGTGCGGCCGCGGCGACCACACCCGCACGCCGTTCACGGTCGGCCCGCAGCTCGGCCGGCATAGGGGTCCCCCTCAGCTGATCGCGTCCGGTGGCTTCGGTGCCGTCCGGGTTCCGCCACCGGGTACCGGTGCCGCTCCGGGCACCGGTACCGGGAAGCGTAGTGCCCGCCCGGGCGGGTCAGGACGCCTTGGCGAGCGCCTCGCCGAGGTACTGCGCCGCCTGCCGGACCAGGCGCAGTCGGATCCGGTCCGCCGAGTAGTCCTGCGCGTTGTCGGAGATCCGTACCTCCGCGCGGGCGGCGGCTCCGGTGCCGGAGCGCAGCGTGGACTGCAGCTTGCGGGCCGCGTCCAGCCCGGCGGTGTCGGCCTTGCCTGCGGCGAGCAGCAGCTTGGGGGCGGCGGTGGCGGGTGCCTCGGCCCCGGTCCGGGCGAGTGCGGCGGTGTCGTACCGGCCGGAGACGGCGGCGGCCGCGCCGTAGAGGTCGGGGCGGGCGAGCCCGGCGGCCGCGGCGCAGGGCGCGCCGCCCTCCACACCCAGCGTGCCCCAGCCGGCCGGCCCGGGCGGCAGGGTGCGGAAGGTGGCGGCGATGGTGGTGCGGAGCGCGGCGTCGTCGGCGACGGCCATCGGGGCGGCGGCGAGCAGGTCGCAGGGGTGCCCGGTGCCGATCGGCGCCTCGGGGGCGACCAGGATGAACGGGCGGGCCTTGGCGCCCTGGGCGGCGGAGGAGAGGCCCTCGAAGACGTCGGGGACCTCGGTGTCGGCGGTCTTCCCCGGGCCGGCGGCCTGCATCACGACGACCGGGAAGCGGGCGTTCGGGTCCTTCGCGTACTGGGCTGGCAGCCAGACCCGGACGTTCCGCGGGTGGCCGTCCGGGCCGGGGACGGCCGACTGCAGCAGCTCTCCGCCGCCCGGTCGACCGACGCTGTCGAACCGGCTGACCACCGGCGGCGGGGCGGGCGCGCCGGCGGCTTCCGCAGGAACCGCAGCCACGGCGGGAGCCGCAGCGGGAGCCGCGGCGGGGGCCGGGGCGGCGGCAGGTGCTCCGCCCGCGGACTCCGGCGGCGCGGCCTGACGGTCCGCTCCCCCGCCGTCGGCCGACCGGTCGGCGGCGGACCCGGTCGGTGTGCCGACCCCGGCCAGGTCACCGAAGGCGCCCAGGGCCGTGAGCAGGGTCAGCACGGTGACGCAGATCCCGCAGACCATCGCCCCGGCCGCCCGTACCAGCATCGGCCGCTGGTCGCCGGTCAGCTCGTACGTCTCGGCGGCCCGTAGATCGCGCCAGCGCAACAGCGCGCCGCGCGCCAGCCAGATCCCACCCCCCGCGGCGGCGAGCAGGGGAACGACCAGAAGCGAACCGACCATGGGACGCACCACCTCGGGGAGGGCCGGACGACCGGGCCCGGCGCCGTACGGGACGCGACGGCCCCGGGACCGGGGCTCAGTCGGCCCCCAGCGTGCAAGACGACCCGGCGGCCGCACGAGGCTGTGCCCGGCGCGTATCGCTCGTTCACTCGAAGGTGGGACGCCGGGTAGGCGGGAAGCCGTACCCGAGGGGTGGTCCGGGGCTCGGCGCAGCCGCTCCCGGGCCGGTGCCGGCGCACGGACCGGCAGGAACCCGCGCGCATCTCAGGGCTTCCGCACGGCTCCCTGCTACGCGCGCGGGCCCGGAGGCTCACCCCGCCCGCAGGGCCACCGTCATCGCCTCGACGGCGAGCAGCGGGTCGACGTTCCGGTCCAGAGCGCGCCGGCAGGCCAGCACGGCCTCGATCCGCCGCAGCGTCGACTCCGGCGGACCGGACTGGGCGACCCGCCCGAGCGCCTGCCGCTGGTCCTCGTTGGCCAGCGCTCCGGTCGAGCCGAGCTGGATCGCGAGGACGTCCCGGTAGAAGCCGAGCAGGTCGAGCAGCGCGACGCCCAGCGTCTCGCGGCGGGTACGGGTGGCGCGGCTCTTCTGCCGCTTCTCCAGTTCCTTGACCGCCCCGGCCATGCCGCGCGGTGTCTTGCTGCCCTCCGCCGCGCCGTACGCGGCCTTGAGGTCGTCGGTCTCCCGGGCGTCCTGGGTCTCGGCGAGCGCCTCGGCGTCGGCCTTGGCGGTGTCCACCAGGCGCTGCGCGGCGGCCAGGCAGCCGCCGATGTCGGCGACCTCCAGCGGGATCCTCAGCACCTCGTCGCGGCGGGTCCGGGCCTGCTCGTCGACGGCGAGGCGGCGCGACCGTTCGATGTCCCCCTGGCCGGCGAGTGCGGCCAGCCGGGCGGTCCCGGGCTCGACGCCGTCCCGGCGGACCAGCATGTCGGCGACGGCCTCGGCGGCCGGGGTGCGCAGCACCAGCATGCGGCAGCGGGACCGGATGGTCGGCAGCACGTCCTGCACGGAGGGCGCGCAGAGCAGCCAGACGGTGCGCGGGGACGGCTCCTCCACCCCCTTCAGCAGGGCGTTGGCGGCGGCCTCGGTGAGGCGGTGCGCGGCGTCGACGAGGATCACCGACCAGCGGCCGTTGGTCGGGTAGCTGGAGGCGCGCAGCACGAGGGCGCGCATGTCGCCGACACCGATCGACAGGCCGTCGGTCCGGACGTACTTGACGTCGGCGTGGCTGCCCGCGAGCACGGTGTGGCAGCCGTCGCAGAAGCCGCAGCCGGGCGTGCCGCCGAGCGCGAGGTCGGGACTGGTGCACTGGAGGGCGGCGGCGAAGGAGCGGGCGGCCGTGATCTGGCCGGCCCCGGGCGGACCGGTGAACAGCCAGGCGTGCGTCATCAGCGAGGCGTTGCCGCCCGCCCCGGCCGCGGCTCCGCGTCCGGCGGCGACCGTCGCCCCGGCCGACCGGGCGGCGGCGGTCAGCTGCTCGACCACCCGGTCCTGGCCCACCAGGTCGTCCCAGACGGCCACTGCTGCTCCCAAGCTAGGTTCGGACCCCACCCCGGACGGCTCCGCCGTGCCGCGGACCGGTTGGCGGTAGCCGCAGCGGTACGGACCGCTGGTGGCGGTGGGGACCGGGATGTCGGACGGCGGCCCCGGCGCCGTCTCCGTCGTCGAGCATACGTGGCCGGTACGACGGCGGGCGGTGCTGCCGGAGCCTCGCCCCGGCAGCACCGCCCGCCGTCGGTGGTCCCTCGTGAGCCGTTCCGCGACGGAGGTCGGCCCCTCCGGTCGGGCTCACCGGTCAGCCGCGTCGGCCCCAGCGGCGGCCCTTGCCCTTGCCGTCGTCCTGGCCGCCCTGGCCGTCCCGCCCGTCCGCGTGGTTCGGCGGAACGGGACCCTCCGGACCGGCCGGGGCGCCCTGGCCGGTGCCGTCGCCCCAGCGGGCCCACTCGTCCCGCGAGCCGAGCAGGGTGTCGGTGAGGCTCGGCAGGTCGTCCATCGGCGTCTCCTCCGCCCAGTCCGGCCTCGGCCGGGACTCCGTGGCGGGCGGCTGCTGCGGGTCGACCACCGGCAGCTCACGCGTACTGTCGACCGGCCGGTCCGCGGGGCGGTCCGCCGGCGGGGCGTCGGCGGGCCGCTCGTCCCGCCAGAGCCCCGGCGGCACCGCGTCGCCCCGCCGACCCGGCTCGACCCGGGGCAGGACGGCCGTCTCGTCCGCCGGAACCCGGGGCAGAACGGCCGTCTCGTCCGCCGGGACCCGAGGGAGGACGGTGGTCTCGTCCGCCGGAACACCCGGAGCGCCCGGAGCGCCCGGGGTCCCCGGTACGACCGGAAGCTTCGCCGTCGCGGCGGCGTCGCCCGCCGGTCCCGCGCCCGCCGCACCGCCCGCCGCCTCGGCGGCGCGGACGGCGGCCCGACGGTCCCGCTCGGAGATCTCCTGCGTCGCGTCCTCGCCGCCACGCCCCTTCGGGGCCTGCGCCCCGGGATCCTTCACGACCCGCAGCTCGGTGGTCACCGCGTCGTCCGGCACGGCGGCGGAGCGGTCGGCCCGCTCCGCCGCCTCGGCCGCCGCAGCAGCAGCGGCCGCCAGCGCGGCGGCCTGCGCCAGCCGGGCCTCCTCGGCCCGCTGCAGCGCCTCCTCCGCCCGGCGTCGCTGCTCCTCCCGCGCCAGCTCGCGCTGCCGCTGGAGCTCCGCCTGGGCGGCCGCCTCCTCGGCGAGCCGCTTGCGCTCGGCGGCCTCGGCGGCCAGCCGGGCCTCCTCCTCGGCGCGCCGCCTGGCCTCCTCCTCGGCACGTCGGCGGGCTTCCTCCTCCGCGCGCTTGCGGGCCTCCTCGGCCGCCTTGCGCGCAGCCTCGGCGGCGACCCGTTCGGCCTCCTCCTTGGCGAGGCGCTCCTGCTCGGCCTGCTCGGCCCGGAGCTGCGCCAGCACCTCCTGGCGCTTCCGCTCGGCGGCCTCCTCCTCGGCGCGCTTGCGGGCCTCCTCGGCGGCGCGCCGCTCGGCCTCCTCCCGGGCGAGGCGCTCCTGCTCGGCCCGGGCGGCCTTCTCCTGCTCGGAGAGCGGCAGCTCCCGGTCGAGCCGGTGGCGGATCGCGGTGGTGACGAAGCCGGGCTGCTGGCTGCCGTCGACGACGAGGTAGCGCGCCGGGTCGGCGGCGGCGAGCGAGAGGAAGCCGGACCGGACCCGCTGGTGGAACTCGGTCGGCTCGGACTCCAGCCGGTCCAGCGCCTCGGTGAACCGCTCCCGGGCCCGGGTCGGGTCGACGTCCAGGACGACGGTCAGGTCGGGCAGCAGCCCGCCGGTCGCCCAGCGCGAGATCCGGGCCACCTCGGTGGCGGCCAGGTCGCGGCCGGCGCCCTGGTACGCGATCGAGGAGTCCATGTACCGGTCGGTGATGACGACCGCGCCGCGGGCCAGTGCGGGGCGGATGACGTTCTCGACGTGCTCGGCCCGGTCGGCCGCGTAGATCAGCGCCTCGGCGCGGTGCGAGAGGCCGGTGTTGCCGACGTCCAGGACGAGGCCGCGCAGCCGCTGCCCGACCGGGCTGCCGCCGGGTTCGCGGGTGAGCACCACCTCGTGGCCCTTGCCCCGGATCCACTCGGCGAGCGCCTGTGCCTGGGTGGACTTGCCGGCGCCGTCGCCGCCCTCCAGGGCGATGAAGAAGCCGGTGCCCGCCGTGCGGTGGGGGGCCGGGCCGGTGGCGCCGCGCAGGGCGTCCAGCAGGTCCTTGCCGAACGGGGCGGTGCCGCGCCGGTCGTCGGTCCGGAGCAGGACGACGGCCGCCAGCACCAGGGTGAGCAGTCCGGCGGTGGCGACCGCGAGGGCCGCGCCACCGTGGATGAAGGTGAACGAGCCGGGCTCGACCTCGCCGTACGCGACGTCCCCGTAGGCGGCGGCGATCAGCGGGACGACGATCAGTGCGGCGCCCACCACGACCCGCAGCACCGCGTACAGGTGTTCGGTGACCTTGGGGAGCCGGGCCTCCTCGACCTCCTGGGCGAGCAGTCCGCGCCCGGCGGTGATGACGATCCCGGCGGCCACCGCGGCCAGCACGGTGAGCAGCAGCACGAGCACGAAGTCCAGCACCAGGCCGGCCAGGATCAGCGCGACGCCCTCGGTCAGCAGGGCGAGCGCGAGCAGCCGGCGGCGGGAGAGCGAGGGCAGGGTCGCCCGGGTGAGCCGGACGCCCAGCGCGGGGGCTCCGGTGGCGGCGAGCACCAGCAGGCCGTAGCCGATCGGCCCGGCGCGGTGCTCGGCGGCGGTGAGCAGTGCCAGCGCGCAGACACCGGCCATCGCGGCGTACCCGGCGGCCACCGCGAAGGTGAAGTACGGGGCGGAGCCGGTGCGGCCCTTGGCCATGGCCGGGCCGGGGGTCGCGTCGGTCGGGGCGCGCAGGCCCTGCAGCGGGGAGTGCGGGGCCACCTTGACGGCGCCGCCGGGCAGCTCCTGGAAGTGGATCCGGACGGCCGAGACGGCGAACAGGGCCGCCGCGCCGACGGCGGCGAAGGTGGTCTGGTGGGCGCGCAGCCAGTCCGAGCCGAGCGCCGCGAAGATGTTGTTGAGCAGCGTGAGCGCGACGAGGGCGGCGGCGGCGAGCGGCACGGTGGCCCAGCCGGTGCGGTGGTCCAGGCTCCGGACGGTCGCCAGGTTGGCGGCGGACGGGCGGCGCTCGGCAGCGGGGGCGAAGGGGTTGGCGGGGGGCAGCAGGCCGGGCACGGCGGCGGCCTTGCCGATCGCCCAGACCCGTTCGGCGGCGCCGGTCACGAAGACGGTCGCGAGCAGCACCCAGGTCGCGGCGCCGGAGGGCTTCGGGCCGGAGCCCAGCCAGACGATCCACCACGGCGCGACACCGATCAGCACGGCACGCAGGGCGTCCGCGCCGAGCAGCGTCCAGCGTCGGTCGAGCCTGCCGCTGAGCAGCCCGTGCACCGGGCCGAGCAGGGCGGCGCCGACCAGCCCGGTGGCCGCCAGCCGGGCCGCGAAGACGGCGGCGACGGCGAAGGCGAGGCTGCGCGGCAGGTCACCGAACTGTCCGCCGAGTGCGGCGGCGATCACGGTGAGGGCGAGCAGGACCAGGAGTCCCAGGCGGTCGGCGGTGCCGCCGATCAGCTGGGTGGTCCAGAGCCGGCGGTACGGGCGCAGGCGCAGCAGCGCGCGGACGCGCTCGCCGGTGGTTCCGGCCGGCGCGACCTCGGCAAGGTCGGGCGTGCCGGCTCTCGCGGCCTCGGCGACGCTGGGGGTGGGCTGCTCCGCGCTCGTCATACCGTCAGCGTAGCGGTCGGCGCATGGCGCAAAAGAGGGGAGCGCAGCTCGGGACGGGCGCCATCGCAGGGTTGTGACAGAGTCCGCACACGCCCGTCGCGCGTTGCCCCCGAACGAACCGGGCCCGCGCCGCCGGAGCGGACGCGGGCCCGGTGCCGCCGATCGGGTGTCAGCCCTCGTCGGTGGCGGCGGCCTTGCTCGCGGTTGCCTTCTTGGCCGTCGTCGTCTTCTTGGCGGCGGTCTTGGTGGTGGTCTTCTTGGCCGCCGTCTTGGCCGCCGCCGTCTTGGTGGTGGTGGTGGTGGTCTTCGCCGCGGTCTTCTTGGCCGCCGCCTTCTTGGCCGGGGCCTTCTTCGCCGTCTTCTTCACCGGTCCGCGCGCCCGCTTCTCGGCGAGCAGCTCGTAGCCGCGCTCGGGGGTGATGGTCTCGACCTCGTCGTCCTTGCGGAGCGTCGCGTTGGTCTCGCCGTCGGTCACGTACGGGCCGAAGCGGCCGTCCTTGACCACCACCGGGCGCTCGCTGACCGGGTCGGTGCCCAGCTCCTTCAGCGGCGGCGCGGCGGCGGCGCGGCCGCGCTGCTTGGGCTGGGCGTAGATCGCCAGCGCCTCCTCCAGCGTGACCGTGAACATCTGCTCCTCGCTGGTGAGCGAGCGGGAGTCGGTGCCGCGCTTGAGGTACGGGCCGTAGCGGCCGTTCTGCGCGGTGATCTCCACGCCCTCCGGATCCGCACCGACCACGCGCGGCAGCGAGAGCAGCTTCAGCGCGTCGTCGAGGGTGACGGTGTCCAGCGACATCGACTGGAGCAGCGAGGCGGTCCGCGGCTTGACGGCGTTCTTGCCGGTCTTGGGCGTACCCTCGGGCAGGATCTCGGTGACGTACGGCCCGTAGCGGCCGTCCTTGGCGACCAGCGTGTTGCCGCTGACCGGGTCCGCGCCGAGCTCGTAGTCACCGCTGGGCCGGGCCAGCAGTTCCTCGGCCAGCTCGACGGTCAGCTCGTCCGGCGGCAGGTCGTCCGGGATGTCGGCGCGCTGGCCGGGCTCGCCCTCGACCTCGGAGGCGCGCTCGACGTAGGGGCCGTAGCGGCCGACCCGCAGGGTGATGGCGTCGCTGACCGGGAACGAGCTGATCTCCCGGGCGTCGATCGCGCCGAGGTCGGTGACCAGCTCCTTCAGACCGCCCAGGTGGTCGCCGTCGCCGTTGCCGGCCTCGGCGGCGCCGCCGGTGGCCGCGCCCTCACCGGCGGCCTCGCCGAAGTAGAAGCGCTTCAGCCACGGCACGGACTTCGCCTCGCCCGCCGCGATCCGGTCGAGGTCGTCCTCCATCTTCGCGGTGAAGTCGTAGTCGACCAGCCGGCCGAAGTGCTTCTCCAGCAGGTTGACCACGGCGAAGGAGAGGAACGACGGCACCAGCGCCGTCCCCTTCTTGAAGACGTACCGGCGGTTGATGATGGTGTCGATGATCGAGGCGTAGGTGGAGGGGCGGCCGATCTCCCGGTCCTCCAGCTCCTTGACCAGCGAGGCCTCGGTGTAGCGGGCCGGCGGCTTGGTGGCGTGCCCCTCGGGGTTGAGCTGCTCGGCGGCCAGCGGGTCGCCCTCGGTGACCTGCGGCAGCCGGCGCTCGCGGTCGTCCAGCTCGGCGTTCGGGTCGTCGGCGCCCTCGACGTAGGCCTTGAGGAAGCCGTGGAAGGTGATGATCTTGCCGGAGGCGGAGAACTCGACGTCCCGGCCGTCGGCGGACCGGCCGCCGACCTTCACGGTGACCGACTGGCCGACCGCGTCCTTCATCTGGGAGGCGACGGTGCGCATCCAGATCAGCTCGTAGAGCCGGAAGTCGTCGCCGGTCAGGCCGGTCTCGGCGGGCGTGCGGAACCGGTCGCCGGACGGGCGGACCGCCTCGTGCGCCTCCTGCGCGTTCTTCACCTTGGAGGCGTAGGTGCGCGGCGCGTCCGGCAGGTAGTCGGCCCCGTACAGCTGGGTGACCTGCACGCGGGCGGCGGTGACGGCGGTCTCCGACAGCGTGGTCGAATCGGTACGCATATAGGTGATGAAGCCGTTCTCGTACAGCTTCTGGGCCACCTGCATGGTCCGCTTGGCGCCGAAGCCCAGCTTGCGGCTGGCCTCCTGCTGGAGCGTGGTGGTGCGGAACGGCGCGTACGGCGAGCGGCGGTACGGCTTGGACTCGACGCCGCGCACCGAGAACGCCGTCTGCTCCAGGGCGGCGGCCAGCGTGCGGGCGGCCTGCTCGTCCAGGTGCAGGGTGCCGGTGCTGCCCGACTTCAGGCGGCCGTCCTGGCCGAAGTCACGGCCGCTGGCGATCCGCTTGCCGTCCACGGAGGAGAGCCGGGCCCCGAAGGTCTCCGGGTTGGCCGCGTCCGCCGGGGTGCGCCCGGTGCCGAAGGTGCCGACCAGGTCCCAGTACGAGGCCGAGCGGAAGGCCATCCGCTCGCGCTCGCGCTCGACGACCAGCCGGGTCGCGACCGACTGCACGCGGCCCGCCGACAGCTTCGGCATGACCTTCTTCCAGAGCACCGGCGAGACCTCGAAGCCGTAGAGGCGGTCGAGGATGCGGCGGGTCTCCTGGGCGTCGACCAGGCGCTGGTTCAGCTCGCGCGGGTTGCGCACCGCCTCCTGGATGGCGGCCTTGGTGATCTCGTGGAACACCATCCGGTGCACCGGCACCTTGGGCTTGAGCACCTGCTGGAGGTGCCACGCGATGGCCTCGCCCTCGCGGTCCTCATCGGTGGCGAGGAAGAGCTCGTCGGACTCCGCGAGCAGCGACTTCAACTTGCTGACCTGGGACTTCTTGTCAGCGTTGACCACGTAGATGGGAGCGAAGTCGTGATCCACGTCCACGCCGAGGCGACGCACCTCGCCGGTGTACTTGTCCGGGACCTCGGCGGCCGTGCTCGGCAGGTCGCGGATGTGCCCGACGCTCGCCTCGACGATGTAGCCGGGGCCAAGGTAGCCCTTGATCGTCTTCGCCTTGGCCGGCGACTCGACAATGACGAGTCGCTGTCCGTGCGCGGTCTCGCTGCTCGGGGACACCTTCGCTCTTCTCTCCCGGTCGTTATGTGAGCTGGTCGGCGCTGGCAGCACGGGCTGCGCTCCGCCCGACCCCTCCACCGACCCGGGGCCGCCGCTGTACGACGACCCCACCAGCGGAGTGTGACCGTACCCCGGCCACCCTTGTCAAACGGACGGATCCTGCTTTTTCACCGGCAAGGCCGACCGACGCCACTCGAACGGTAACCCGACGACGGAGGATCGCGCCCTGCGGAGGGCGCTTCGGTGGGTTCCGAAGGATGGAATGACGGATTTCCAAATCTGTCAACAAAGAATCCGGTCGGCCTGCGCCGAGCCGACGGCAGGCGGGCGGCAGGGCCTGCGGGGACCGGCACGGGCCGGCGGGGACGCCGGCGGTACGGAACTCCGGACCGCGGCGGCCGGCGCGGAACGGCGCCCGGGCCGGGTCGCGGACCGGGCCTCGGCGGTCTCGGGCCAGGTCGCGGCCCAGGTCGTGGCCCAGATCGCGGGCGGTCTCGGGCCGGTCTCAGGCCGAGGAGGCGGCCACCAGCAGGAGTGCCCCGGCCGACAGGCAGACCAGGCCGAGCGTCGCCCACAGCAGGTCGGCGACCACCGCCCGAGGGCCTTCCTCCGCCGCCAGCACCGCCAGCCCGGGGCGGCGCGGGTCGTAGGCGATGCGGACGGACGCGCCGGGCGACAGACCGGCCGGGCGGCGCAGCGGGGTACGGCCGCGCGGGCGGGTCAGCACCAGTTCGCCGATCCGGCCCGGCGCCGCCGTTGCGGCCGCCGCCGTTCCCGCCGCCCCGGCCCGGACGGCGGCCGGCCCGGCGTACCCGGCCTGCACGGACGCGGAGTAGGAGAGCAGTGGTGCGCTGTCGAGTCCGCCGTGCGGATCGGACTCGGCGACCACCGTGGCCACGGTCGGCACGCCCCGACGGCGCACCCGGTGGCGAAGGCGCACTTCGGCGGCGCACCAGAACAGGAGTGCGCCGCCGAAGAGGGCAAGTATCAGGCCCCCGACCGTCGCCGTCGTCGTCTCCACCCCGAGCCCCCAGCCTTGTCCACAGCCTGTGGACAGAGCCTCACAGTCGGGGGCCAACGGGGGACAGACACCCGGAGGCCGTCCGGCGAACCAGGGGATACGGAGAGGTGAATCGGACGACCACAGATGGCCCGAAGCCGACCTGGAAGGACGCGAGATACCCCAAGGGCCCCCGAACGACCCCGAGGGGGGCGCGAGGGAGCGCGAGGCATCGCGCTTGGCTGCGCGTGGCGGCGGGGGCGTGAAACGGCAGGACGTCGCGAAGGGCGCGATCAGGCCACGGGGCTGATGAACCCCTGCTCCGTGAGCATGCGCAGCGACTCCGGCACCCGGTCCCGCAGCACCACCCGGTCCTCGCCGAGCAGCTGCGCGATCGCGTCCACGATCTCGCCCGCCGACAGCGTCCCGTCGCAGACGCCGACGAACCCGGCGCCCACGGTGTCCACCTTGGTGGCGCGCCGCATGCCCCGGTTGTGGCGCAGGACCACGTGCTCCGGGTCCTCCGCCCCGGGCGCACCGACCTGCTCCTGGACCACCTCGTCGGCCAGCACGTACCGGGCCGCCAGCAGGGCCGCGTCGTCGTGCGTCCGCAGGAAGTCCTGCCGGTCGAACCACTCCTCGATGTGCGGGCCGAGCGGCTGCTCGACCGGGTGCGGCCACTCCTCGACCCGGACGGTCGGCCGCTCGGCGCCACCCGCGCGCAGCGTGATCCAGCCGAAGCCGATTCCCTCGACCCGCCCGGCCTCGAACGCGTCCAGCCACTCCCCGTACCGGGCCTGGTAGTCGCCACCGGGACCGCGGTGGTCACCGCCGTCCCGCAGCCACAGCTCGGCGTACTGGGCGACGTCCTGCACCTCGCGCTGGACGATCCAGGCGTCCAGCCCGGTGCCCGCGACCCAGCCGGACAGCCGGTCGTGCCAGTCCTCGCCCTTGACGTGCTGCCAGTTGGCCAGCAGCTGGCAGTAGCCACCCGGTTCCAGCCGGGCGGCGGCGGAGCGGACCAGGCTGCGGCAGAGGTCGTCGCCGGCCATGCCGCCGTCCCGGTAGGTGAACCGGCCGGTCGGCGAGATCACGAACGGCGGGTTGGAGACGATCAGGTCGAACTTCCGCTCCCCGACCGGCTCGAAGAGGCTTCCCTCGGCGGTCTCGGCGTGGTCGAAACCGGACAGCGCCAGAGTCAGCTCGGTGAAGCGCAGCGCCCGTGCGTTGACGTCGGTCGCGGTGACCCGCTGGGCGTGCCGGGCCGCGTGAAGCGCCTGCACACCGGAGCCCGAGCCGAGGTCCAGCGCGGACCTGACCGGCCGGCGCACCGTGATGTTGGCCAGCGTGGTGGACGCGCCCCCCACGCCGAGCACCAGGTCCTTGCGGGCCACCCCGTGCGCGGTCTCACCGGACCCGATCCCGCCGGCGCCGCCGACCGCACAACCCAGGTCGGAGACCACCCAGGCGTCCGCGCTCGGCAGACCGGCGACCTCGTCGGCGTACGGGCGGACGTCGACGGTGGCCCGCACCAGATCGCCGTCCGTCCGCAGCCAACCGTCGGTCAGGCAGTCCTCGACGGGCAGCGCGGCGGCGGCCGCCTGGTACGGCACGGGCTGCTGCAGCAGGAAGAGCCGCACCAGCGTCTCCAGCGGGCTGCCGCCGCGGGTCGCCCGCAGGGCGGGCACCGCCTCGCTGCGGGCCAGCGCCGCGTACCCGGTGGGCCCGAGCAGGTCCAGGCAGCCGTCGGCGGTGTACGAGGCGGCGAGCAGTGCCTCACGCAGTTTGGCGAGGCGGGTCGGGTCGAGAACGGGGCTACTGATCACCCCGACATTGTCCCCCGCCCGGTCGCCCCCGCTCCCCTCGGCAACCCCTCGAAGGTCCCCCGAAAGCTCCTCAACGGCCCCGTGACGGATCCGTGCAGGTCCACGCGCCGACCCCGTGGCGGGGCTCCGGGGCCGGGTCGGGCCCGGAGGGACGTCCCACTGGCCGGACAGCGATTCGAGCAGCGCGAACGCCCCCTCGGCAGGTCGGGCGAGGAGGCAGAAGAGGAGGGCGGACAAGGGGGCGGAACAGCGGGTCCGACGGCGACAACGGCTCGGTCGGGGATACCGGTGCGGATACGGATACCGGTGCGGGTGCGGGAGGTGCGGGTGCGGGAGGTGCGGGTGCGGGAGGTGCGGGTGCGGGAGGTGCGGGTGCGGTCCGTCAGCTCGCCGAGGGGACGGGGGCGGAGGAAGGCTGAGCGGCGGCGGGATCCGTCGCGGCGGGGCTGCCCGCCGGGCTCGTACCGTCCGCCGTGCCGGGAGCCGGAGTACCGGGAGCCGTCGTGCCCGTGGCGCCCGCCGACGGAGCCGCGGCAGCCGTGCCCGGCTTGCAGCCCTCCTGCTTGGCCATCGCCGCACCCAGCTCGCCGCGCTGCAGCTTGCCCTGTGCCTGCGTGGAGAGCGAGGCCAGCTGCTGAATCTGGTCGGAGATGCTGCGGAGTCCGTCGGCGAACTTCCCCTGGTCGGTGTTGGGCAGCGCGTCCAACTTCTTCTGGACCTCCAGGTACCCGTCGGCCGCCTTGGTGAGCTCGGCGACGGTGTCCTTCTGGAGAGTGGCCCCGTCGTCCACCTTCGGCGCTCCCGCGCCGTCGATGGCCGCAGCAATGTCCTGGTTGGTCTTGGCCAGCCGCCCGATGTCGGCCGAGAGACGCTTCTGGAGGTCGACCGGGACCTCGCCGGTCTTCACCTGGCCGGTGTCCGCCAGCGCGGTCTGCGCCTGGGCGATCGGGTCCTTGGCCCCGCCGCACACCTTCACCGCCCAGGAGTCCAGCTGCTTGCTGTTGTCGTCGCCGCAGCCGACGGCGCCGAACGCAAGCAGCGCGCCGAGCGCGGGTACGGCCAGCAGTCGCTTGTTCACCGGGAGAAGCCCTTTCGGTTTCGGTCGTCGAACAGCGAACCTACACGGCCGCCGCACGACCCCCGGTTCCCGCCCGTACGGGCCGCGCCTGTGCTCCGACCGTCGCCGGAAGGGCGTGCCGAAGGTACGACGAGGGCACGCCGCAGGGAGGAACTGCGAAGGAGGGCTCCCGCTCGAAGAGGCGTGGCGCCCCGGGTGATCGACCACCGGTGTCCGGCCAGCCGTCACCCCACGGCCCGCGAGCGACGACCTCCGGCGGGCCTGCCGGGACCAGTCGGTCAGCCCGTGAGCACGTCGGCCGGGACCGGCCAGCTCATCCGGATCAGACCGCCACCGGTGCCGCTGGTGACCTCAAGGTCCTCGACCAGGCCGGTGAGCACCGCGAGACCGAGCGTGTCCTCGTCCGGGTCGACGCCTTCCGCCGAACCGGCGGCGGTCGGGACGGTGTCGAGGCCGGCCTCGTCCTCGACCTCGATGAGGAAACGCTTCTCCTGGTCGATGAGGGCCACCCGCACCGCGCCGGTGATGCCACCACGCTGGTGCAGACCGACCGCGCGGGAGCATGCCTCACCGACGGCGAGCCGCACCTCGTCGAGCACCGACTCGTCGACCCCGACTCGTCTGGCGACTGCCGCGGCGACCAGCCGGGCCGTACGGACGTGCTCGGGAAGCGCACTGAATCGAAGTTCGACGGTTGCCATCTCTCCCCCTCGGGGTGCTCCGACCGGGGCCGGGCATACGGCCGCTGCGGGCCGACGTCAGTCGGCCCCTGGGCGGACCGACGGGCCGGGGCCGCAACAGGGCCCCGGCTCCCGGCCGCGTTGAGAATCGGGCGGGCCGACCACGGAGGGCCGACCCGGCCGGATCGGTCGGGTCAGTCGGTCGCGTTGACCGCGTCGTCCACCGAGTTGTGGATCGGGAAGACCTTGGTCAGGCCGGTGATGCGGAAGATCTTGAGGATGCGCTCCTGGTTGCAGACCAGTCGCAGCGAACCCTCGTGGGCGCGCACCCGCTTCAAACCGCCCACCAGCACACCGAGCCCGGTGGAGTCCAGGAAGTCCACGCCCTCCATGTCGACGACGAGGTGGTAGCTGCCGTCGTTGACGAGCTCGACCAGCTGCTCACGCAGCTTCGGGGCGGTGTACACATCGATCTCGCCGCCAACCTCGACGACCGTGCGATCGCCGACTGTACGGGTCGACAGGGACAGGTCCACGGAACCTCCAGCACCTTGCCTTGCTACGTCATTGCGATCCTCGGCCGGACGGCCGCCACCGCATGGTCACAAGCCTCGGGCACGCCCAGCCAATGCGGCAAGCCTCGGCGCTGCGACCCCCGGCCGTACGGCCGACACGGCCACATTCAACCACTTGTGACCATGCCCGCACGATGGCTTGGGACGATTCTCCGTCACTCCGGTGACACACTGGGTCCTCATGCCGCCGCGTCACAGCCTGCCCGAGGCACTGCTCACGACCCTGTCCACCACCCGCGGGCGGTCGGACCGGCTCACCCATACGGAGCACCTTCCCGCCCGGGCCGCCCGCTATTCACCGTGGCCCGACTGGATCCGGCCCGAGATCGTCGAGTCCGCCCGGGCCCTGGGCGTGGAACGCCCCTGGGCCCATCAGGCAGAAGCAATGAATCTGGCCAAATCCGGCCATACTGTGGTGATCGCCACAGGAACCGCCTCGGGCAAGTCCCTCGGCTACCTGGCCCCCGTCCTCTCCGATCTGCTGGACGGAACCGAAGCCCGCAACGGGCGCGGCGCCACCGCGCTCTACCTCGCCCCCACCAAGGCACTCGCCGCCGACCAGCGCCGCCGGGCCGCGGACCTCGCGCCGCCCCGGGTCCGGGCCGCTCTCTACGACGGCGACACCCCGCCCGAGGAACGCGAGTGGGTCCGCCAGTACGCCTCGTACGTGCTCACCAACCCGGACATGCTGCACCGCGGCATCCTGCCCGCCCACGCCCGCTGGTCCTCCTTCCTCAAGACCCTGCGCTACGTCGTGATCGACGAGTGCCACAGCTACCGCGGCGTGTTCGGCTCGCACGTCGCCCAGGTGCTGCGGCGGCTGCGCCGGATCTGCGCCCGGTACGGATCCGAGCCCACCTTCCTCCTCGCCTCCGCCACCACCGCCGACCCGGCCGTCACCGCACGGCGGCTCACCGGCCTGCCCGCCGACGCGGTCACCGAGGACGCCTCCCCGCGCGGGCCCGTGGTCTTCGGGCTCTGGGAGCCGCCGCTCACCGAGAACGTCGGCGAGCACGGGGCGCCGGTCCGCCGGACCGCCACCGCCGAGGCCGCCCACCTCCTCACCGACCTCGTCGAACGGGAGATCCGCACCGTCGTCTTCGTCCGCTCCCGCCGCTCCGCCGAGCTGGTCGCCCTGCAGACCCAGGACCAGCTCGGCCGCCCGCTCGCCGACCGGGTGGCCGCCTACCGCGGGGGCTACCTCGCCGACGAGCGCCGCGCCCTGGAACGCGATCTGCACTCCGGCCGGCTGCTCGGCCTCGCCTCCACCTCCGCACTGGAGCTCGGTGTCGACATCTCCGGCCTGGACGCCGTCCTGATGGCCGGCTACCCCGGCACCCGGGCCTCGCTCTGGCAGCAGGCCGGACGGGCCGGGCGCGAGGCCCAGGGCGCCCTCGCCGTCCTGATCGCCCGGGACGACCCGCTGGACACCTACCTGGTGCACCATCCGGAGGCGCTGTTCGCCACCCCGGTCGAGGCCACCGTGCTGGACCCGGACAATCCGCACGTCCTCGCCCCGCACCTGTGCGCGGCCGCCGCCGAGCTCCCGCTGACCGACACCGACCTGGAACTGTTCGGCCCCTCCGCCGGACCGCTGCTGCCGATACTGGAGCGACGCGGGCTGCTCCGCCGCCGCGGTGACGCCTGGTACTGGACCCGCCGCGAACGGGCCGCCGACGGCGTCGACCTGCGGGGCAGCGGCGGCAGCCCGGTGCAGATCGTCGAGGCCCCGACCGGGCGGCTGCTCGGCACCGTGGACGCCTCCGCCGCCCACACCACCGTCCACACCGGCGCCGTCCACCTCCACCGGGGCCGCAGCTACCTCGTCCGGGAGTTCGACCTCGACAACTCGGTCGCGCTGGTCGAACCCGCCGACCCGCCCTACACGACCGCCGCCCGCGACATCACCTCCATCTCGGTGCTCTCCACCGACACCACCGTCGACTGGGGCGAGGGCCGGCTCAGTTTCGGCTCCGTCGAGGTGGTCAACCAGGTGGTCGGCTACCTCCGCAAGCGGATCTCCACCGGCGAGATCATGGGCGAGAGCAAGCTCGACCTGCCGCCGCGCACCCTGCGCACCCGCGCGGTCTGGTGGTCCGTCACCGAGGACCAGCTCCTCGACGCGGACATCCCGCTCGACCAGTTGCCCGGCGCCGCCCACGCCGCCGAGCACGCCTCGATCGGGCTGCTCCCGCTCTTCGCCACCTGCGACCGCTGGGACATCGGCGGCGTCTCGGTACCGCTCCACCCGGACACCGGACTGCCCACCGTCTTCGTCTACGACGGCCACCCCGGCGGTGCCGGATTCGCCGAGCGGGGCTTCCAGCGGGCCGTCCAGTGGCTGACGGCCACCCGGGAGGCGATCGCGGCCTGTGAGTGCGAACGCGGCTGCCCCTCCTGCGTGCAGTCGCCCAAGTGCGGCAACGGGAACGACCCGCTGGACAAGGCGGCGGCCGTCCGGATGCTGGACGTGCTGCTCGCAGGAGCGCCCGCCGTGCCGGCCGCGGAGCGGCTGGAACCGGCAGCGGCCACTGGGGAAGCGGACGGCTCCGAACCGACGGAACCGGCGGAAGCGGTCGAAGCGGCGGACGCGGTCGAAGCGGAGCCTGAGGGACGGACGACCGCGGCCGGGGAGGTCGGGGGCGTCGGGGAGGCGTGCGAAGCCGGGGAAGCCGGAGGTTCATGAGCCCGTCCCCTCGGTCTGGGCGGCCGTCACCGCCGGGCCGGCCACCGCGGTGACGGCCTCGCCGACCGCGGCGCGCGCGTCCTCGTCCGTCGGGGCGACCGCCGCACGGATCGGGCCGGCCCGGGACCGGGCACGCGCCGGCCCGACCGGCAGGCGGACCGGCAGCCCGGTAACCGGCACCTCCGCCACCACGTCGACGGCATCGGCCTCCCGGTCCACCGTGCAGGAGACCACCGTGGCCGCCTGCGCGGCCGCCACGGCCCGGGCCCGGTCGCAGCCGCCGTCCGCGTCCAGCAGCAGCCGGTCGGCCGCCGCGAGCGCCGCGAGGTCGGCGGCGGACTCCGCGCGGTGGCGGGCGCCGACCGCCACACCCACCGACAGCAGGACGGTGAAAGCCGCGCAGCCCAACAGCGCGCACACGACCAGCCAGACCGTCGCGGACCCGCCGTCGTGCCCGCCGCTGCGGGCCCCCACCCGACCGGAGCGGAACCGCAGTGCGCTGCGCGCCCGAGCCACGGCGCGCGTCAGCTCGGCCACGGGCCGGCACCTCCCTCCCCGCCCCGCAAGGTGTCCTCCCGCGCTGCCACGGCCGCCGCGCCCAGCCGGACCGAGAGCACGCTCCCGAGCCCGCCCGGTGCCGTGGACGGCGCGTCCACCGTGACCCGGACCGTGTCCGCCGCCAGGTCGATCCGGACCTCCGCCCCCGGCGGGGCGACCGCCCGCGCGATCCCGGCGGCATCCGTCTCGCCCCGCGCCGCCGCCCTGGCTCCTTCCCTCGCCGCATCCACGCACCGCACCTGGGCACCCACCGCGAGTACGGCCCAGACCAGCATCGCGGCCAGCAGCACCAGCGCCGGCAGCGCGACAGCGGTTTCGGCGGTGACGAAGCCACCGTCGCCCCGCCGCCGGCGCCGCCCGTTCCGGCCGGTCGGGGCGAGCCGACCGGAACGGGTGGCACAGGGGCCGCAGCCGGCAGGAAGCAGCCGGGCACACCGCCCTGCGGACGGTGCCTCAGGTCGCATGGAGCGCACGGTCCAGGACGTCGGTGAGGGCTCCGATGACCGCCGGGCTGGTCACCACCTTGTAGAGCCCGGCAGCCAGCGCGCACGCCCCGAGCGTGCCGACCGCGTATTCCGCCGTGGTCATCCCGGCGTCCGAGCGGGCCCTCGCCCGGCCGGCCCGCCGGATCCGACGGATCGCCCAGCGGCCCCGTCGCCGCCCCATCCGCACCAGTCGGCCGAGCGAACTGCCGCTGTCGAACACGGGCTTGAGCACTGCATCCATGGTTCTCTCCTTGGATCGATTCAGGTGTCGACCGGGCCCGGGCGGAGCGGCGTCCACCGCAGCCTCCGCACACTGCGCCTGGTACCGATCGAAATCTTTGACGATGCGTCACATTTGCTGCGTGAAGCGAGAGGTGAGCCCCAGCACAACCGGGACCACACCCAGCAGGACGAAGGCCGGGAGGAAGCAGAGCCCGAGCGGTACGGTGGCCAGCACGCCGGCCCTGCGGACCCGCGTGTGCGCCGCCCGTACGGCCTCCGCTCGTTGGCCGCCCGCCAGTCCGGCGAGCGCCTCGGCCGCCGGGGTCCCGCTGAGGCTCGTCCGGACCAGGCAGCGGGCCAGCGGTGCCAACCGCGGATGCTCCTCGCCCAGTCGGCGCCAGCAGTGTTCCGGCGGCGCGCCCAGGGCGAGTTCCGCCGCCGTTGCCATCAACCGGGGGCCCATCGGGGCTCCCACGCTCCGGCCGACCGCTACGACGGCCTCCGCCGGCGAGCCAGCCGATCCGAGGCAGGCCGCCAACAGCTCCGCGGTGAGTGGCAGCTGTCGGACCAGCCGTTGTTCGTCCGACAGCGCTCGCCGCTCCGCCGGGGACCGGGCCCGCGGCAGCCGCCGGTACAGCCCCGCCGCCACCAGTAGACCCACCACCGGGCCTGCCCCACCGCCGAGGAACGCCGCTGCGCCGATCCCCGCGGAGAGCGCCGCGGCCCCCCGCCGAGCCCGCTCCGCCACGGCGGCTCCCCTGTTGGCGGGCTCAGCCCGACCACCTCCCGGCCACCGGCGGGCCGGGGCGTCTCCGGCCCTTGGCGGCCCCACTGTCGGCACCCTGGCCGTTCGCCACTTCGCCGCCCGCCGCCGGGCCGTCCTTCGGACACGCCACCCGCTCAGCGGCAGCGCACCCGCCGCCATGGCCGGGCCCAGGACGGTCCAGTCCATCGCCCGCATCACGCCGACCTCACCTTCCCCGCGAACGATCCGCTAGACCGTCCCTCCCGAGGGCGGGTCCGGGTGATCCCGCACCGCCGGCCGGACCCGGGCTCCGGGCGGCCCACGGCGGCCCGGCCGCGGAACGGACCCGTTTCCCGGGCGTCCTCCGACGCCGACCGGACGATGCGCGACGTCCAGGCCAGGCCGATCCCTTCCAGCGCCGCCCCTGCGACCAGGCAGGCCAGCCCGGCGGGTGTGTGGAGCAGGACGTCCACCGGTCGGGCGCCGACGGCCGCGCCGAGCAACAGACCCACGAGAGGCAACCCGGCCAGGACCGCGACCGTGGCGCGCGGCGCCGCCAGCTCGGCGGCGATCTCCTCGGACAGCGCCCGTTCGACGCGCAGTGCCTCGGCCACCCCGTCCAGACCGGCCGCCAGGCCCGTTCCACCGTCGGAGGCCACCCGCCAGCAGGCGGCGATCGCAGCCGCTCCACGGCCTCCCGGCAAGTCGGCGAGCAGCAGGAGTGCGGCGGGCACATCCGCGCCGTACCGGCCGGCCGCGAGCCGGGCGACCGGCTCCGCCCCGAGCCGGCCCAGCTCCGCCCGGTCGGCGGCGATCCGCGTGGTCACCACGTGCAGCGCCTGTTCGGGCGTCGCTCCGCTGCGCAACTCACCCGCCAGTCCGGCACAGAGCTCCACCACCGCGGCCGCCCGGCGTCCGGCCCCGGCCGCCGCCGCGCGCCGCAGCCGCCATCTCCTCAGCGGCAGGACGGCCAGTGCGGCGGCCAGGGCCGGAACGGGCGAGACCGTCACCCATCCGGCCGCCAGTCCACCGGGCAGGAGCAGCAGTTCGGGTGCACCCCTGGCGGCCCGCCAGGACGCGCCCACCCGGCTGCCGAACGGCACGGCTCCACGCCGCCGGGGCCCACGCCCCCGCCCGTGACCGGCGGCTCCCCGGGATCCGCCGGCCTCGCCGGACTCACCGGCCCGGCCGGCGAGCAGGTGCCCGGCCCGCCGGACGCCCGCCAACTGCCTCTGCAGGCACCACCGGCCGGCCGCCGCCGCCCCGCAGAGGGCCGCCGCCCAACAGAGTTCGACCCGGTCAACCGTCACGTCCGCCACCAGCCTCTCGCCGAGTTCTCCCGTTCCAGGGACCGAGCAACAGCACCGCGCCCACCCCGCACCCACCCAGCAGCAGGACGAACGCCACCTGCACCGAGGCCGCCGTCACGGCGGCCCGCCCGCGAGCCGAACCCCCCGGTCGGCCAGCAACCGGGTCAGCCGCTCCCAGCCGGCCCCCGGCACCGCGCCGCCGTCCGCCGTGAACGTCACCGCAGGGGTGGTGACGGCCAGTCCCTGCCGGTCGCCGGCCAAGGTGTGGATCTCGGCGATCCGTCGCCTCCCGGTGGCCGGCTCCCGCACGAGGTGCACCACCACGTCCAGCGCCGCGCGGAGTTGGCTGTGCACGGCCGCCCGGTCCAGCCCGGCCAGCGAGCCGAGCGCCTCCAGCCGGACCGGGACGTCCGCCGCGGTGTTGGCGTGGACGGTCCCGGTGCCGCCTTCGTGGCCGGTGTTGAGGGCGGCCAGGAGGTCCGACACCTCGGCCCCGCGCACCTCCCCGACCACCAGCCGGTCGGGCCGCATCCGCAGTGCCTGGCGGACCAGGTCCCGAAGCGTCAGCTCGCCCAGCCCCTCCTGGTTCGGCGGGCGACTCTGCAGCCGGACCACGTGCGGGTGGTCCGGACGCAGCTCGGCGGAGTCCTCGGCGATGACGATCCGCTCCTCCGGACCGACCAGACCCAGCAACGCCGCCAGCAGCGTGGTCTTCCCCGTGCCGGTGCCGCCGCTGACCAGCATCGAGAGCCGGGCCCGCACGAGGCCCGCGAGCAGCTCCGCGCCGCGCGGCGGCACGGCCCCGCCGGTCACCAGCTCGTCGAGGGTGAAGGGCCTGGGGCGGCAGACCCGCAGCGAGATGTGGGTGCAGCCGGCCGCGATCGGCGGCAGCACCGCGTGCAGCCTGGTGCCGTCCGGCAGCCTGGCGTCCACCCAGGGCCGTGCGTCGTCGAGCCGCCGTCCGGCCGCCGTGGCCAGGCGGTGGGCCAGCCGCCGCACCGCACCGGCGTCCGCGAAACGGACGCCGGTCGCCCGGCGCAGGCCCCCGCCGCGGTCGACCCAGACCTCGTCCGGTCCGTTGACGAGGACGTCCGTGACGTCGGGCGCCGCCAGCAGCCGGTCCAGCGGGCCCGCACCCACCAGTTCGGCGCACAGCGAGCGCACGGTGTCGAGGACGTCGTCGCCGCCGAGCGGCGGCCGGGTGGCGCGCAGCGCGGCCGCGACGGAACCGGCCGTCGGGGCGGCCCCGGACTCGGCCAGCCGCAGCCGGACGGCGTCGACCAGGGCCGCCGCCCGCGCCTCCCGGGCCGTCCGTCCGTAGGGGTTCGGCTCGGGCGGCGGCCCGAGCGCGGGCACGCGCCCTGCGACGGGCACGCTCCGGAGCGACCGCTGTTCGTACGCGCCGGCGCGGCGGCCCGCGACGCCGTCCGAGCCTCCCGCTCTCCGCAGACGGACCATCAGTACACACCTCCCCCGACCGCCGGAACCGGCGGCAGCACCTCGTCCAGAAAGGTCTCGCAGAAGCGGGCGAGCGGGCCGCTCTCCCGGATGCCCGGCGGCACGCCCTGCTCGGTGTCGGCGGCCAGGCCGGGCTCCGGCTCCAGCACGCCGGCGAGCTGCAGCCGCAGTCCCTGCGCGATCTTCCGGGCCGGGATGCCGAAGGGCCCCACGGGCCGCACCACGACCCTGACGTCCTCGATCCGCATCCGGGCGGACGCGGAGACCCGGTCGGAGGCCGCCACCGCGCGGAGCTCGGCCGGCACCACCAACAGGGCCGTGTCGGACTGCTCCAGCGCCTGCCCGGCCGCCGGGTCGAGCCGACGGGGCACGTCGACCACCACCAGACCACCACGGCGACGGGCGGCGGCCAGCACGCTGCGCATGGCCTCGGGGGGCACGGCCAGCGTGTCGCTCCGGTCCCAGGACAGGCAGGACAGCGCGGTGAGCCGCTTGGGCGCGGGCAGCGCCCGGGTCAGCTCGGCGCCGCTCACCCGGCCGCGTGAGGCGGCCAGGTCCGGCCATCGCAGGCCGGCGGCCGTCTCGCTGCCGAGCAGGAGGTCGAGCCCGCCCCCCAACGGATCGCCGTCGACGAGGACGGTCCGCCGTCCGCGGCGGGCGGCGGTCACGGCGAGCGCGCACGCCAGGGTGGACGCGCCCGCGCCTCCCCTCCCGCCGAGCACCGCGACGGTGAGCGCAGGGGTGCCGACGCCCTCCACGGCGTCGGCGATCCGATCGAGCAGCCAGGCCTCCGCGTCGGGCAGGAAGAGCACGTGCTCGGCGCCGAGTTGGACGGCTCTGACCCAGACCCCCGGGTCGTCGAGGTCCAGCCCCAGCAGCAGCACCCCGGCCCGACGGGGCAGACCGGCGCACTGCTCGGCCCGGTCGTCGCCGACCAGGACCAGCGACGACCCCTCCCAGAGCTCGCGCGGCGGCGACGTTCCCCGGAGCAGCTGCGGTTCGGTGCCGGCCGCCGCGCAGATCCGCAGCAGGTGCTCGGCCAGGCCGGGGTCCCCGGTGAGGACGAGCGGTCGGGTGGGCGCCGGACCGTTGGCGGTGGCGTGGTCGGTGGTGGGCTTCGACATGGCGGCTCCCCTGTGCGGGTGCCCGGCCGCACGGGGCGGGCCGGGCACACGTCCGGTCGGTGCGACAGCCGGCCGCGGGCCCGCAGCACGGACCCGGTGACCGCTGCCGACCCTCACGGTGGGCGGTGATCCGGATTCCGTCCGCCGGGTTCCGATTCCCTGTGGACAACTCGGGGGTTGTGGAGGAAAACGTTCACTCGGAAGGGGGGCTATTGAGCAAAGAATTGACGAAACGGGCTCACTGAGAAGAACCGGTATAGACCGCACCAAGGGGAAGCAACCGCTCCGGGCGCTGCTGCGGGAGCCGCCTCGACCGACCATTCCGCGCGTTCGAGGGGCTGAGGACAGCCATGATCAATGATCTACGGAGAGTGACCAAATCGCCCGAAGGGGCCCGTCGCCGACACCCCCCGTAGATGTCCGCCGGGCCGGCGGGCCGATTCCCCGACAGTAGCCGTTCAAGCCCTGAAAATGGCCCCGGACGTGCGACGACCCCCGCCGGGGGGGAGAGCGGGGGTCGTCTATCCACGGCCCGACTCGGGGGGGAGGAGCCGGACCGGGTTAGCACGGTCGCGAACGATCCGTGACTTCCATGGTGTACCCGAGCGGCCAGAAACACAAACCCGCACGCCCACGAGTACACCGAATGGCGGGCCGTTTTGTGGTGCCCTCTATCCTCGGTTCCCGTGGACACCACCGAGAACGCCGACGAGTCCCCGGACTCCACCGCCGGAGCCGCCGGAGCCGCCGAAGCCCCGGGGAGCGACGGAGCGGCCGGGGCAGCCGGGGCGCCCGGGGCGGACGCGACGCCCCTGACCGGCCCGCCGGCCGCCCCGGCGCGTCCGACGGGCCCGCGGACCGCGGCCTTCTTCGATCTCGACAAGACCATCATCGCCAAGTCGAGCGCCCTCGCGTTCAGCCGCCCCTTCTACCAGGGTGGCCTGATCAACCGTCGGGCCGTCCTGCGCAGTGCGTACGCCCAGTTCGTCTTCCTGGTGGGCGGCGCGGACCACGACCAGATGGAGAAGATGCGCGAGTACCTCTCCGCACTCACCCGGGGCTGGAACGTTCAGCAGGTCCGCGAGATCGTCGCCGAGACCCTGCACAACCTGATCGACCCGATCATCTACGACGAGGCCGCCTCGCTCATCGAGCAGCACCACGCGGCCGGTCGCGACGTCGTCATCGTCAGCAGCTCCGGCTCCGAGGTCGTCGAGCCGATCGGTGCGCTGCTCGGCGCCGACCACGTGATCGCCACCCGGCTGAAGATCGAGGACGGCTGCTACACCGGCGAGATCGAGTACTACGCCTACGCCGAGAACAAGGCCGCCGCCATCCGGGAGTTGGCCGAGCGCGAGGGCTACGACCTCGCCGAGTGCTACGCCTACAGCGACTCGTCGACCGACCTGCCGCTGCTCGAAGCGGTCGGCCACCCCTCGGCGGTCAACCCGGACCGCGCGCTACGCAAGGAGGCGGTCGCCCGGGAGTGGCCGGTGCTGGTCTTCGACCGGCCGGTGGAACTCCGGCGTCGGCTCCCGGAGTTCTCGGCGCCGAGCGGCTCGGTGCTGACCGCGGTGGCGATCGGCACGGCGGTGCTCACGGCCGGGGTGATCTGGTACGTGGCGCGACGGCGGCGCCCGACGGCCTGACCCCTGCGGGAAGCGCCGGGCACCCGCCGCCGAACCGAGGGGCAAAACGGGCAAAAGCCGAAGACTTCTCGTTTCGGGTTCCCCTTTCGCCCGAAACGCGATACAAATGAAGCACGGCCCGCGAGACCCGGTCAGGACCCCTAAGAGGTCAAACCGACAACGCAGTTCAGGCCCCACGGACCGCGTACAGATGACTGAGCACCCACATGCAGCCGACCCGCTGTCGGGCCGCCGCACCAGACGAACGGGCAGGATCCCCGTCTGATGGGCACTTCCGGTGCATGCATGGTCACCCGGCATCTGTGCCAGCGGCGGCACCCGGCAGGATCAGGTGCCGCCGCATCTCTTCGTCCCGGCGCCTCCCGGCCCGGGACCCCCGGCCGCCGCCCCTCGACCGCCCTTGACGCCGGTCGGACCGCGCGTCCGGTCAGACCATGCCGCGCTGCATCGCCTCGCAGACCGCCGTGGACTCCCGAACCCCGAGCCGCAGGGCCCGGCCGCAGTGGCCGATCCAGGCGGCCAGCCCCTCCGGCGTCCCCGCCAGGTAGCCGGCCAGCGCCCGCCGGTAGGCGTCGGTCCCCAGCTCCGCCAGGCCGACCTCGGCCGGGCAGATCGACTTCGGGTCGAGCCCCTCGGCGATCAGCACGATCCGCTGGGCGGCCCGGGCGATCAGGCCGTTGTGGGAGCCGAACGGCCGCAGCGCCAGGAGCTCGCCGTGCACCACCGAGGCGACCACCAGGGCCGGCGTGCCGACGCCCTGCCCCTCCGCACGGGCCACCAGCAGCCGGGAGAGCTGGTCGAGCCTGGCGGCGACCTCCTCCGAGCCCGGCGCCGGGGGCAGCACGGGCACCGGCCCGTCCACCGCGCCCGGCACCGCGGACTCGACGCCCTCCACCGGCTTCAGTTCCAGCGGGAACGGATCGTCGGCGCCCTCGCCCGCCTGGCGCGGCCGCCCCGCGGGGGCGTCGGAGTCCCCCACCGCGAGCAGGTGCAGCCGGGCCAGCACCTGGAGCGGCGAGTGCCGCCAGACGCTGAGCAGCTGGCCGGCCTCGGCCGAGATCCGCAGGGCGGCGCCGACCGCCCGGGCCTCGGGGTCGGCGCCGAAGTCGCTGCGCCGCCGGACCTCCTCCAGCGGCCAGTCCGCCCCCGCCAGTGCGGCGGAGGCCCGGGCGCCCCGCAGGGCGGACTCCGAGGTGACCTCGGCCGCACGGCGGCGCATCACCCGGTGGCCGTAGAGGCGGTCGACGGCCTTGCGCACCTCGGCCACCGCGTCGGGCACCCCGGGGAGCTGGGCCAGCGGGGCGAGGGGATCTGTTCCAGTGCTCACCTACCCGAGGGTAATGAACCGGGGCCACTCCCGGAACGGCAACCTCGCATCACCCTTTAGAGGCAATCCTCACTTCCCTCCGGCGAACCACCCGAAACCCCGGATAGCATGGCCGCTATCGGAAGCGATAACGATTTCCAGTTCTGGAGATCGTCGACCCCGGCCGCGGAGCGGACGAGCGACCGCGGCGGGCCCCAGAGCGAGCGAGAGCCGGAGTCCCAGATGAAGATCGCCTTCGTCGGCAAGGGCGGCAGCGGCAAGACCACGCTGTCCGCACTGTTCATCCGCCACCTGGCCGCCTCGGGCCGCCCGGTCATCGCCGTCGACGCCGACATCAACCAACACCTCGGCCCCGCACTCGGCCTGACGGACGCGCAGGCCGCCGAACTGCCCTCGCTCGGGGCCCACCTGCCCGACATCAAGGAGTACCTGCGCGGCTCCAACCCGCTGATCCGGTCCTCCGAGGAGATGATCAAGACGACCCCGCCCGGACGGGGCTCGCGCCTGCTCCGGATCGTCGAGGAGAACCCGGTGTACGCGGCCTGCGCCCGCCCGGTCGCGCTCGACGAGGGCTCGGTGCGACTGCTGGCGACCGGCGCGTTCACCGAGGAGGACCTCGGGGTGGCCTGCTACCACTCCAAGGTCGGCGCGGTCGAGCTGCTGCTCAACCACCTGGTCGACGGCCCGGACGAGTACGTCGTGACCGACATGACCGCGGGCTCCGACTCGTTCGCCTCGGGCCTGTTCACCCGTTTCGACCTGACCTTCCTGGTCGCGGAGCCGACCCGCAAGGGCGTCTCGGTCTACCGCCAGTACCGCGACTACGCGCGCGACTTCGGCGTGCGACTGCGCGTGGTGGGCAACAAGGTGCAGGGGCCCGAGGACCTGGAGTTCCTCCGCCGCGAGGTCGGCGACGACCTGCTGACCGCCTTCGGGCACTCCGACTGGGTGCGCCGGCTGGAACAGGGCGCCAACCCGCAGCTGCGAGCCCTGGAGCCGGCCAACCGCGCCGTGCTGGACGAACTGCGCGCGGAGGCGGACACCACGTACGGGCAACGGGACGCCCGCCGCTACACCGAGCAGGCCGTCTTCTTCCACCTCCGCAACGCCGAGAGCTGGGCCAACGCCAAGGTCGGCATCGACCTCGCCACCCAGGTGGACCGGGGCTTCGTGCTCGGCGACCGGCTCGCCGCGGCCGACGAACCCGCCGCGGCCGGCGCTCCGGCCTGACCGGCGGCGGCCCTCCGCCGCCCCGGCGCCACCGACGGGGGGTGGGGCGCCCCCCCCCCGGGGGGCCCACGCCGGGTGGGTGCCCCGCACGCCTGGCCAGTGGAACGCGCGCCGGTAGGCGG